>JAJLJT010000271.1:0-8826 GCA_033844555.1 Alphaproteobacteria bacterium
CGCGGTCGAGATCGCCGACACGCCCGAGGCGCGCGCTACGCCCCGATTTGCCACGGGAATTACACCATGCCACAGGGGCAAACAAGTTCGTAAGCCCCCGCGCGGGCGGGGCTTCCGCCTCCCCCCATCTCCGCCGCCTACTCCCGCTTGGGCAGGATCACGCGGTCGCCGGGCTCGGCCCCGATCTCCGCGGCTCGACCGCCCGCGATCTCCAGCACCGCGGTCACAGGCTCCCCGGCCGAGATCGTCTCCAGCGACAGGGGCCGCGCGTTGCGCGCGATGCGGGCGACGGTCCCGTCGGCGCGGATGAACAGCATGTCGAGGGGGATGAGCGTGTTCTTCATCCACATGGTGACGACCTGCGGCCGGTCGTAGAGGAAGATCATGCCCGCGTCGTCCGCCAGATGCTCCCGATGCATCAGGCCGGTCGCACGCGCCTCGGGCGTGTCGGCGATCTCGACCGCGAAGACATGCGCGCCGGTCGCCGTCTCCACCGTCACCTGCGCCTCGCCCCCGCAGCCCGCCAGAAGCAGGGCGAGTGCGGCAAGCGCTGCCAGCAGCCCCGCCCTGAGCGCACTTGCAGGCCGCCGCCCGTCCCCTATAACCGAACCGATGCGCAGCGCCGGAGCCGTCATGCCTTCACCCTCGCCGTTCCCGACTTCGCCGGAGCGCGCGCCCGCAATCGCGGTCGCGGGGCTGACGCTGCTCTATGGCGGCACCCCGCTTTATGACGGGTTCTCGGCACAGTTTCCAGCGGGCCGGACGACCGCGCTGCTGGGCCGGTCGGGCGTCGGCAAGTCGACGCTGCTCAAGGCCATCGCGGGGCTTGCACCCACGCAAGCCGGGCGCGCGACGGACGGCAGCGGCGGGGACCTCACAGGCCGCATCGCCTACATGGACCAGAAGCCGCTGCTGATGCCCTGGCTCAGCGTGCTGGAGAACGTGACCCTGGGCGCGCGGCTGCGGGGGGAGCGCGCGGACACCGCCCGCGCCCGCGCGATCCTGGCCGAGGTCGGGCTTGCGGGGCGCGAGGGCGACCGCCCCGCCGCGCTGTCGGGCGGCATGCGCCAGCGCGCCGCGCTCGCCCGCACGCTCATGGAGGACAAGCCCATCGTGCTGATGGACGAGCCCTTCTCCGCCGTCGACGCCATCACGCGGCTGGAGTTGCAGGCGCTGGCGGTGCGGATGCTCGCGGGCCGCACCTGCCTGCTCGTCACGCACGACCCTTTGGAGGCGCTGGTGCTCGCCGACCGCATCCACGTGCTGGAGGGCGCGCCCGTGCGCCTGTCGCCGGCGCTGGAACCCGACACGGAAGGCGCAGGCGCACCCCCGCGGGCGCCCGCCGACGCCGCCGTGCGCCCCCTGCTCGACCGCCTGATCGGCAGCTTGCGCGGTGCGGAGGCGCACACATGATCCCCGCGCCCCTGATCCGGGGGAGCGTGACCGCGGCCGGCCTCCTCGCGCTCTGGTGGCTCGTGACGGTCGCGACAGCCGTCCCCGCCTACATCCTGCCGGGGCCGGACCGCGTCCTTGCAGCGCTCTGGACCCATCGCGGGGTGCTGGCGGAGAACGCGGGCGTGACGCTGCTGGAGATCGTGCTCGGGCTGGCGCTCGGTCTCGCGCTTGGCGTCGGGGCGGCGCTGGGCATGGCGATGTCTGCGCGCGCGGAACGCTGGGTGAAGCCGGTCATCGTGATCAGCCAGGCGCTGCCGGTCTTCGCGCTCGCGCCCATTCTCGTGCTGTGGCTGGGGTTCGGGCTCGCATCCAAGGTGGCGATGGCGGCGCTGATCATCTTCTTTCCGGTGGCGGCAGCCTTCCACGACGGCCTCGCGCGGACCGAGCCCGGCTGGATCGACCTCGCGCGCACGCTGAGGGCGCGGCCCGGCGCAAGGGTCCGGGCGGGCGATCTGCGCATTCTCTGGCACATCAGGATCCCGGCCGCGCTTCCCGCGCTGGCGTCGGGCGCGCGCGTCGCGGCGGCCGTCGCGCCCATCGGCGCGGTCGTCGGCGAATGGGTCGGGTCGAGCGCGGGACTCGGCCGCCTGATGCTGCATGCAAACGCGCGGCTTCAGGTCGACCTGATGTTCGCCGCGCTTCTCGTACTGGCGGTGATCGC
Source organism: Alphaproteobacteria bacterium (assembly GCA_033844555.1). Classification (GTDB taxonomy): domain Bacteria; phylum Pseudomonadota; class Alphaproteobacteria; order Futianiales; family Futianiaceae; genus Futiania. The sequence continues at coordinate 2,117 of JAJLJT010000271.1, forward strand.
CCTGGGCATCTGGGCGCTCGTCGACCAGGCGTTCCGCAGGCTGGTGCGCTGGAACGTGACGGACAGCTGAGGGGCGCGGCCGCTCCCCTCTCCGCCCGGTCAGGCCTCCCGGATCTCGATGTAGATCGCCGATCGGCCCTTGCCGCCCATCTCGAAGGCGACGCGGACCTCCTGGCCCTCCTCGAGATGCAGCAGGCCGCTGCGGCGCAGCGTTTCCATGTGCACGAAGATGTCGCCGCCGTCGGCGGTCCCGTCCACGAGGAAGCCGTAGCCCTTTACCCGGTTGAACCATTTGACGGTCGCGTCGATCAGCTCGTCCTCGGGCGGACGGCTGGCGGGCGCGTCGCGCATCTGTCCGTTGATCATCTGCGCGCGCTGTTGCAGCACCTCCGCCTCGGGCATGGCGATCTCGAAGACCTGCACCGCCTGGAGGCCGCGTTTGCCCTCCACCACGTCGCAGGCGATCGTCATCCCCTCCGTCAGCGTCGTCCGGCTGTAGGGACCGAGCGCGGAATGATGCAGCAGCACATCCCCCGTCCCCTCGTCGGGCACGATGAAACCGTAGCCCTTGACCGGATCGAACCACTTCAGCGTGCCACGCAACCTGAAAACTTCCGCCTCCTTGCGAGACGCAGCGACATCCCCAGACATGACCCCCACCCCAATGAGCAAGCTACTTAAGCCTCAGATTATCAGGACAACAGTTTAAGCAAAAGACAAGCGACTCTCCAAACCCATTGAAAAAAAACACCAAATAGGCGATGCGATGGTTACCCGCACACACGCTGCACGTGTGCAGGGGGCGAACTTTTTGGGCCGGTGAACCTTGCGGGTTGCCCCCGGACGCGCTACTTGCGACGAAACGTCAAGAACGACCGCGCTCATGGCGCGGCGACAGGCAGGGCACGAGGGGGAGTAACGGGGGTCATGCTGCATTCCGTGACGCTGGGTCTCGGTCTGGCGGTCTTGTGGCTGGCGCTGTCCGGCTACTACGACAAGCCGCTGCTGCTTGGGCTGGGCGCCTTTTCCGTCCTGCTCGTGACCTGGATCGCGCGCCGCATGGACATGACGGACGGCGAGGCCGTGCCGCTGCAGATGCGCTCGGCCATCTTCAGCTACTGGCCCTGGCTCGGCAAGGAGATCACCAAGTCCGCGATCGGCGTCTGCAAGCTGGCCCTCGGCCCGAAATCGGCGCTGTCGCCGACGCTGGTGCGCGTCAAGGCCACCCAGAAGACCGACGTCGGGCGCGTGACCTACGCCAATTCCATCACGCTGACGCCGGGGACGGTCACCGTCGACATCGACGAGGACACCTTTCTCGTGCACGGCCTGACGCGCGCCATGGCGGCGGATGTGGAATCCGGCGAGATGGACCGGCGCATCACCGGAACGGAGGGACGCTAGAGCGATGTTCCTCGCCGCCACCATCGCCATTCTGGTCGCGCTGGCGCTGACGCTGATCCGGCTCTTCGCCGGTCCGTCGCTCTACGACCGGGTGCTGGCCCTCAACTCCGTCGGAACGAAAACCGTGCTGCTGATCGGCGTGGTGGGCTTCCTGACGGAGCGGCCGGAATTCCTCGACATCGCCCTGCTTTATGCGCTGATCAACTTCGCGGGCACGTTCGTGATCCTGAAGTTCTTCCGCTACAGGGCGGTGGGCGACATGGCGCACCAGAGCATGGACACGCTCAGCGCCGACACGCCGCACGATCCGCGCGGGGAGGAGCGGCGATGAGCGCAACCGAACTCCTCGCCCTCGCGCTCGATGCGGCAAGCTGGGCGCTGCTGGTCAGCGGCGGGCTGCTGCTGGTGATCGGCGCCATCGGCCTCCTGCGGTTTCCCGACTTCTACACGCGCCTGCACGCGGGCGGCGTGATCGACACGCTGGGCGCAGACCTCATGCTGCTCGGCATGGCCCTGCAGGCGGGTTTCTCGCTCGTGACCGTCAAGCTGCTGCTGATCGGGCTCTTCCTGTTCTTCACAAGCCCCACGGCCACGCACGCGACCGCCAACGCCGCCTACTTCGCGGGCCTCCGTCCCGTCACGGCTGACGAGAAGGACGAGGGCGGCAAGGAAGCCGGTCCCAGGCCCGGGGAGCCTGCCTGATGGAAATCTACGTCAACGTCGTTCTGATGGGCATGCTGGCGATCATCGCGCTTGCCATCGTGCGCGTGCGGCACCTTTTCGCGGCGGTAATGCTGGCGGGCGTCTACAGCCTCGTGGCGGCCATCGTGTTCGTCTCGCTCGACGCGGTGGACGTGGCCTTCACCGAGGCGGCGGTGGGCGCGGGCGTCTCCACCCTGCTCTTCCTCGGGGCGCTGGCGCTCACGACGCGGCGGGAGAAGGTGACGCCGAACCGCAGCTTCGTGCCTCTGCTCGTCGTCCTGGCCATCGGGGCGGCGCTGGTCTACGGCACGCTCGACCTGCCGAAGTTCGGCGATCCGCAGGCCCCGGTGCAGACCCATGTCGCGCCCTTCTACATCCAGGACACGCGCGACTCCATCCAGATCCCGAACATCGTCACGACCGTGCTGGCCAGCTATCGCGGCTTCGATACGCTGGGCGAGGTGGTGGTCGTGTTCACAGCCGGCATCGGCGTGATCCTGCTGATCGGGCGGGCACACCTGAGCCAGCGCCGCCATGACGACGACGAGTCGGGGGAAGAGGCATGAAGTACCGCCTCGCCGAACGCCACAAGCTGCTGCGCGTCATCACCAAGATGCTCGTGCCGCCGATCATGCTGTTCGGCCTCTACGTTCAGTTCCACGGCGATTATGGCCCGGGCGGCGGCTTCCAGGCCGGGATCATCTTCGCAACCGGCATCGCGCTCTACGGCATCGTGTTCGGCCTCGACAAGGCCAAGGCGGTCTTTCCGATGGGCTGGGCGCGCAACATGATCGCGGGCGGCGTGCTGCTGTATGCGGGCACCGGGGTGTGGTCGATGCTGCAGGGCGCGCAGTTCCTCAATTACAACGTGCTCGCCCATGAGGTCGCGCACGCCCAGCACTACGGCATCCTGCTCGTCGAGTTCGGCGTCGGCATGACGGTGGCGGGCGTCATCATCGCGATCTTCTATTCCTTCGCCGGCCGGCCGCCGCGCATGAGCGACGAGGACTGGTAGCATGGCCGATCTCGACCATCTGAGCGGGCTGGTTCTCGGCCTCTACAACTACTGGATCGTCATCGCGCTGATGATGACGGGCCTCTACATCGTCATGGCGTGCGGCAACCTGGTGAAGAAGATCGTCGGGCTGAACGTGTTCCAGACGTCGGTGTTCCTGTTCTACATCTCCATGGGCAAGGTTGAGGGCGGCACCGCGCCGATCCTGACCGGCGACCCGGCGGAGATGTTCTCCAACCCCCTGCCCCATGTGCTGATTCTGACCGCCATCGTGGTGGGCGTGGCGGGTACCGCGCTCGGCCTCGCGCTTGCCGTCCGCATCCGCGAGAGCTACGGCACGATCGAGGAGGACGAGATCAACGCGGCCGACGTGTCCGATGCGCGCCTTGGCAAGGGGGGACGCGCATGAGCACGTCCAGCGGTCTCGCCATGGGCCTCGTCGCCCAGCTTCCCGCGCTGCAGGTCGTGGTGCCGCTCGTGGCCGCGCCGGTCTGTTCGCTCATGCGGGTGCGCCACTTGCCGTGGGCCTTCACCCTTGCGGTGACGGCCGCGACCTTCCTGATCTCGCTCGGCCTGCTGCTGGAGGTGCTGTCGGGCGGCACGATCTCCTACCACATGGGCGGTTGGCAGCCGCCGTTCGGGATCGAGTACCGGATCGACGTCTTCAACGCCTTCGTGCTGCTGATCGTCTCGGCGCTGGCGGTCGTCGTCCTGCCCTTCGCCAAGCGCTCGGTGGAGCGCGAGGTGCCGGCCAGCACGCACGCCCTCTTCTACACGATGTGGCTCGCCTGCTTCGCCGGGCTGCTGGGCGTGGTGGCGACGGGCGATGCGTTCAACCTCTTCGTCTTCATCGAGATCTCGTCGCTCGCCACCTATGTGCTGATCGCCAAGGGCTCGGGCAACGACCGGCGCGCGCTGACGGCGTCCTTCCACTACCTCATCATGGGGACGATCGGCGCGACGCTCTACCTGATCGGGCTCGGCTTCCTCTACATGCTGACGGGCACGCTCAACATGGCGGACCTCGCCGAGCGCCTGCCGAGCGTGGAGGACAACCGCGCCGTCATCGTGGCCTTCGCCTTCATCACGGTCGGCCTCGGCCTGAAGGCGGCGATGTTCCCGCTGCACACCTGGCTGCCGAACGCCTATGCCTACGCGCCCTCCGCGGTCACGGCCTTTCTTGCATCGACGGCGACGAAGGTCGCGGTCTATGCCCTGATCCGGATGCTGTTCACGATCTTCGGTTTCGACGTCGGCTTCGAGATCGAGATCCTCACCTACGTGTTCCTGCCGCTGGCCATTGCGGCGATGTTCTCCGCCTCCATCGCGGCGATCCTGCAGGAGGACATGAAGCGCATGCTCGCCTATTCGAGCGTGGCGCAACTGGGCTACATCGTGCTCGGGCTGTCGCTGAGCCTGACGAGCGAGAGCGGCCTGACCGCGAGCCTCCTGCACCTCTTCAATCACGCGCTGATGAAGGGCGCGGCGTTCCTCGCGGTCGGGGCGATCTTCTACCGCCTCGGTACGGTGAACCTCGCGGGGATCGCGGGGCTGGGGCGCCGCATGCCCTGGACGTTCGGCGTGTTCATCGTGGCGGGCCTTGCCCTGATCGGCGTGCCGGGCACGGCGGGCTTCGTCTCCAAGTGGTACCTCGTGGGCGCAGCCATCGAGGCGGGTCTATGGCCCATCGCGGCGCTGATCGTGATGAGTTCGCTGCTGGCCGTGCTCTACATCTGGCGCACCATCGAGGCGGCCTTCTTCCGCCCGCTGCCGGAGGATGCCGAGGATGTCCGCGAGGCGCCGCTGAGCCTCCTGCTGCCGGGCATCGTCCTGGCGGCTGCCTGCATCGTCTTCGGCATCCACGCCGCGCCCATCGTCGAGGTCGCGCAGACCGCGGCGGAAGCGCTGCTCGGCCAGGCGCAGTGAGGGACACGGACCCATGACCATGACCCTCGCCCTCTGGCTCGTCCTCATCATTCCGGTCGCCGCGACCGTGCTGATCCTGATGTCGGCGGGCAAGCCGAACCAGCGGGAGGCGGTGACGATCCTCTCCGCGCTGGCGCTCTTTGCCAACGTGCTGTGGATCACGGGTGAGGTGCTGTCCGGCACGCCGGGAGAAATCACCTTCCTGACGATGATTCCGGGCCTCGACATCGCCTTCCGGATCGAGCCGCTGGGGCTGCTGTTCGGCCTCGTGGCGTCGGGCCTGTGGATCATCAACTCGCTCTATTCGATCGGCTACATGCGCGGGAACCGGGAGAAGCACCAGACGCGCTTCTACGCCTGCTTCCCCATCGCCATCGGCGGCGCGCTGGGCATCGCCTATTCGGCGAACCTCGCGACCATGTTCCTGTTCTACGAGGTGCTCACGCTCTCGACCTGGCCGCTGGTCGCGCACAAGCAGAACGAGGACGCGAAGGCCGGCGCGCGGGTCTATCTCGGCGTGCTGATCGCGACCTCCATCGGCCTCTTCCTGCCCGCGATCATCTGGACGTGGACGCTGGCGGGCACGGTCGACTTCCGCCTCGGCGGCATTCTCGCGGGCCATGTGGAGGGTGTGGCGCTGATCGCGCTGCTGGCGCTCTTCATGTTCGGCATCGGCAAGGCGGCGCTGATGCCGATGCACCGCTGGCTCCCCTCGGCCATGGTCGCGCCGACGCCGGTTTCGGCGCTGCTGCATGCCGTCGCGGTCGTGAAGGCGGGCGTGTTCTCGGTGCTGAAGGTCATGGTCTACATCTTCGGCACGGATTTCATGGCGGAGACGGGGGCGAGCGAATGGCTCGTCTACGCCGCGGCGGGCAGCCTGACGCTCGCCTCCCTCATCGCCATGCGCAAGGACAACCTGAAGGCACGGCTCGCCTATTCGACGGTGAGCCAGCTTTCCTACGTCACGCTGGGCGCGGCGCTGGCGACCAGCCTCGGCGTCGTGGGCGCGGCGCTGCAGATCGCCATGCACGCCATGGGCAAGATCACGCTCTTCTTCGGGGCGGGTGCGATCTACACCGCCCACCACAAGACCGAGATCAGCGAGATGGACGGCCTCGGCCGCCGGATGCCCTTCACCTATGGGGCCATGCTGATCGGCGCGCTCTCGATCATCGGCCTGCCGCCGCTGGGGGGCGTGTGGGCGAAATGGTACCTCATGTCCGGCGCAGTCGACGCGCAGATGCTGTGGGTCGCCGGCATCCTGATGCTGTCGTCGCTGCTGAACGTCGCCTATCTGCTGCCGATCATCGCGCGCGGCTTCTTCAAGCCGGCGAAGGAACTTCCGGGCTCCGCGCCGAAGGGCGAGGGCCTGGCGGAGGCGCCGGCCTTCTGCGTGGTGCCGCTGTGCCTCACCGCACTGGGCTGCGTGGTGCTGTTCTTCATGGCAGGCGACATCATCGACCTCATCGCACCGATCGCGGGGATGCAATGACCGGGCAGCCGACCACCCACGAAACCGGAGAGGCGCGCGGCGTGCTGGAAAGCGCGCGCGGCATCGGATCGCTGGCCGTGATCTGCGCGGTGCTGGCGCTGGGCGGGCTCGGCGCGCACCTCGACGCCTATGCGAAGCTCGATCTGGAAAGGATCCCCGTCGCTTATGGCA
>JAJLJT010000272.1:0-5623 GCA_033844555.1 Alphaproteobacteria bacterium
TCTTTCGCTTTGTGCGCGCTCACGCGGGGCGGGTCCTTACACCGGATCCCAGGAGAACACGTCCGCCGAGACCTGGAGCGGCGTGAAACTGCCCTTCAGCGCGGGCATGCCGTGCTCGGCGATGGTTTCCGGCGTCCAGCCTTCGCCGCGATGGACCGAGCGGACGGGGCGCGGCTGGCTGAACAGGAAGATCTCGTTGTTGCGCACGCCGAAGATCTGGCCGTTCACATCCGAGGCCGCGTCCGACGACAGATAGACCGCCATCGGTGCGATCTTGTCGGGCGTCATGCGCTGCAGCTTCTCCACGCGCGCCTTCTGGTCCGGCGTCTCGGTCGGGATCGAGCCGATCATCCGGCTCCACGCGAAGGGCGAGATGCAGTTGGAGCGCACGCCGAAGCGCTGCATGTCCAGCGCGATGGCCTTCGACAGCCCGACGATGCCGAGCTTGGCCGCGCCATAGTTCGCCTGGCCGACATTGCCGATGAGGCCCGTGGTCGAGGTGAAGTGCACGAAGGTGCCCGCGCCCCGGTCGCGGTAGTGCAGGGCAGCCGCCTTCGAGACGTAGAAGGAGCCCATCAGGTGCACGCCCACCACCTGCTCCCAGTCGAGCACGGACATGCGGTGGAAGATGCGGTCGCGCAGGATGCCTGCGTTGTTGACCACCGCGTCGAGCTGGCCGAAGGCGTCCAGCGCGGTCTTCACGATGGCCTCGCCGCCTTGCGGTTCGGCGACGGAGTGCCCGTCGATCACCGCCTCGCCGCCGAAGCCGCGGATGATGTCGCGCACTTCCTCCGCGGGGCCTGCGTCCTCACCCTCGCCGCTGACCGACGCGCCGAGGTCGTTCACCACCACCCGCGCGCCGTGCTTCGCCATCAGGATCGCGATCTCGCGCCCGATGCCGCGGCCCGCGCCCGTCACGACGGCGACCTTGCCGTCCATCATTTTCGTCTCGCTCATGGCGTTCCCTCTTGTTGTCCGTTCGTCTCAGAGCGTCTCTTCGGTGCCGAGGATGCTGGTCACCTGGCTCGACAGCGTGCCGCCGTTGCCGTGGGCGAGTGCGGTCTTCGCGCCCTCGATCTGCCGCTCGCCGCAGGTGCCGCGGAGCTGGCGGACCGCCTCGATCACCGTGTAGAGGCCGTACATGCCCGGGTGGACGCAGGAGAGGCCCCCGCCGTTCGTGTTGACCGGCAGTTCGCCCCCCGGCGCGATCCGGCCGCCGGAGACGAAGGCGCCGCCTTCGCCCTTCTTGCAGAAGCCGAGATCCTCAAGGAACAGGATCGTGTTGATCGTGAAGGCGTCGTAAAGCTCCAGCACGTCCATGTCGGAGGGCTTGAGGCCCGCCATTTCGAACGCGCGCGGACCGGATTCCGAGGCCGCCGTGACCGTCATGTCCGGCATCATGGAGATCTGCCGGTGCCAGTGCGCACCCGCCGCGCCCAGCAGGTAGGCGGGCTTCTGCTTCATGTCCTTCGCGCGGTCGGAGCGGACCATGACGACGGCCGCGCCGCCGTCGGTGACAAGGCAGCAGTCGTACTTGGTGAAGGGGTCGGAGATGGGCCGCGCGTTCAGCACGTCCTCGATGGTCAGGGGATCGCGGGCGAAGGCTTCCGGGTTCAGTTGCGCCCACTTGCGCGCGGCGACCGCAACCTCGGCAAGCTGCTCGCGCGTGGTGCCGTACTCGTACATGTGGCGGGAGGCGGCGAGCGCATAGGCGCTGACGGGATAGCGGGGGCGGTAGGGGGCTTCGTAGGGTTGCGGCTCCGACATGGAGACGAGGCGGCCGCCGATGGTGCGCTGGTTCGAGCCGTAGCAGATCAGCGCCACATTGCAGAGCCCGGCCTCCAGCGCCATCGCCGCATTCAGCAGGTGCATCACGAAGGACGAGCCGCCGACCATGCTGCCGTCGGAATAGGACGGGCGGATGCCGAGATATTCCGCCGCCGACAGCGTCGGCATGTAGTGGAAGGCGGAGCCGGTGAAGAGGCCGTCGACATCCGACAGCGTCAGGCCCGCGTCGTCGAGCGCATTGACGCTCGCTTCCGCCAGAAGTTCGATGGCGTTGCGGCCCGGTGCCTCCGGACGGTTCGCCAGGCCGACGCCGACGACCGCTGCCTTGCCGCGCAGGGAGTTTGCCATTGGGTGTTCCTCCTTCTTGTTCTTATTTGCCGGCAGGGACGAAGACGACGGCGGGTTCGCCGTTCAGCGTGTCGATGCGCGCACGCACCGCCATGCCGATCTTCACGTCCGCGGGCGCGATGTCGACGACGGTGCTCATCATCCGGCAGCCTTCCTTGAGGTCGACCATGCAGACATTGTGGTCGCCGCCCTTCTCGGGCCGGTTGCGCACGACGGTCGTCGCATAGACGGTGCCTTCGCCCGACGCCTCGATCCATTCCAGGTCCGTCGCGCCTGTGCCGGGCTCCACGAGCCGCGGGAAGAAGTAGCAGCGCCCGCTCGACCGGCTGCGCTGGATCAGGAACTTTCCTTCCGCCAGGGCATCCCGGAAGATCCGGTCCGGGCCCTTGCCCTCGCCATGGATGGGGTCGTTCGCGGTCATGCGGGCATCTCCTCGTCTTTTCTTCGTTGTGGCGGCCAAGGCTTGCAGCGCGGTTCGGACGGAGCAAGCGGCGATCTGTCCGGACAAGCGATGGCAGGCATGCGCGCGGCGGCGGCCCGGCGGCTCGTGTTGACGGCCAACATACTACTCAGTATGTTTTTCCCAAGCAAGATAAGGGAGGGAAGGCCACCATGGGCGTGATCTGGGAACCTGAACTGGATGCGGACGCGCGCCACTGGCAGGGCGTGGCGGACCGGCTGTCGCGGGAACAGTTCGAGCCGCTGGCCGAGGAACTCGACCGCGAGCAGCGCTACCCTTACGAGCATATCGAGGTGATGAAGAAGGAGGGCCTGTGCGGCCTGTTCCTGCCCAAGGCCTATGGCGGGCAGGGGGCGTCGCTCAGCTCGGTCGTCTCAATCGTCGAGCGGGTGGCGATGGGCTGTGCCTCCACCTCGGCGATCCTCGCGGCCTACCAGCTTGGCGCGTTCCCGGTGCTGCTCGCCGGGACGGAGGAGCAGAAGCAGAAATATCTCGGCGGCATGGCGCAGGGCATTTCCGTCTGTTTCGCGCTGAGCGAGCGGGGCGCGGGTTCCGACGCCGCGGCGATCCAGGCGACCGCGACGCGCGACGGCGACAAGTGGCACATCAAGGCGGACAAGTGCTGGCTCGGCAACGGCGGGGTCTCGCAGCACTACATCGTCTTCGCGCGCACCGACCCGAAGGCGGGCAGCCGCGGCATCAGCGCCTTCATGGTCGACAAGGCGCAGGACGGCGTCGTGATCGACTTCTTCGAGGACAAGATGGGCATCCGCGGGACGCTTACCAGCAACCTCAAGGTCGACGCGGCGGTCGATCATTCGGCCATGCTGGGGGAGGAGGGGCGCGGGCTGCGCCTCGCGCTGCAGACGCTCAACGTCGGGCGCATCACGGTCGCGGCGCAGGCGATGGGCATCGGCCTTGCGGCCTATCACGCGGCCGCGCGCTATGCCTGCGAGCGCAAGACCTTCGCGACCCCGATCATCGAGCACCAGGGGATCGGCTTCAAGCTCGCGGACATGGCGACGGAGCTTTCGGCGGCGCGCATGATGCTCTACGAGGCGGCCAAGGCCTACGACCAGGGCCGCGACGTGGCGACCATCGGCGCGATGGCCAAGCTCTACACCAGCGAGGTGTCGCACCGCGCGGTCGACGCGGCCGTGCAGATCCACGGCGGCGCGGGCTATGTGAAGCCGAACCCGGTCGAGCGCTACTACCGCGACCAGCGCATCACCGAGATCTACGAGGGCACCTCGGAAATTCAGAGACTCGTGCTTTCGCGCGCAATCCGCAAGGATGCCGACCGGTCGAACGGGTAGGCGTTCGTTTGCGGGGAGCGTGAGCGGCCATGGACAGGAGTGCGCGGGCGGAAGCGGGCGAGGACGACAAGGCGGACGGCCGCGCGGCGGTCCTTGAGGCGGCGGCGCGGGCGTTCATGCAGGACGGCTATGCCGCGACCTCCATCGACGACGTGGCCGGGTTGCTCGGCGCGACCAAGGGACGGGTCTATTACTACTACCGCAGCAAGGCGGACCTGTTCTTCGACGTGCACCGCGAATCCATGCGCCAGAACATGGAAGGGGCGGGCCGCATCGCGCTTGAGGATGCGCCCGCGCTCGACCGGCTGGAGCGCATGGTGCGCGCGCACGCGCTGCTGATGATGACGCACCTGCCGTTCCAGCGGGTCTCGGTGCTGGGGGTGGAGATGCACCTCGCAGGCAGCACCACGCCGCGCCAGCGCAAGACGCTGAACGAGATCGTCGACTTGCGCGACGCCTATGAGCGGCGCTTCGTGGACGTGATCTCTCAGGGCATCGCGGACGGCGCGATCCGCCCGCTCGACGTGAAGATGGTGGTGCGCGGGCTGCTGGGCGCGCTCAACTGGATCACGGTCTGGTACCGTCCGCGCGCGGGCGAGACGGACGCCAACCGGGAACGCATGGCCGACGAACTGACAACATACCTGATAAACGGTTTGCGGAGGGATGAGGCGTGATCGTAGCGGAGCCGTATTCGGCCGATGTCTGGGACGAGCGGGAACTCTGGTCGCGCGACCGGATCGAGGCGCACCAGCTTTCCGCCCTGAAGGCGCAGCTTGCCCGCGTCGCCCGCGACAGCGTGCACTATGCGCAGGTGTTCAGGGACGCAGGCTTCGAGCCGGGGGACCTCAAGTCCTTCGACGACCTGCGCGCCCTGCCGCTGACGCGCAAGTCCGACTATCTGAAAAGCGTGGAGGCAGCGCCGCCCTTCGGCACCATGTTGGGGGTCGCCCCCGATGACGTGGTGCGGGTGCATTTTTCCTCCGGCACCACGTCGAAGCCCTCGCCCGATTGCTGGACCGGGGCCGATATCGAGCGCTGGGCGGATCTCTATGCCCGGCTCGCCTACAGCCACGGCGTGCGCAAGGGCGACGTCTACCAGTGCCTGTTCAACTTCTCCTGGTTCGTCGGCGGGCTGGGCGCCTTCATGGCCTATCAGCGGATCGGCGCAATCTGCATCCCGGGCGGCAGCGGCGACAGCGAGCGCCAGATCGACACCATGTTCGAGTATGGTACGACCTGCACGACCTCGACGCCGTCCTTCATGGCGCACCTGGCGGAGGTCGCGCGCAAGATGGGCCGCGATCCGCGCCAGACCAAGGTTTCCAAGATCATGCTGGGGGGCGAGCCGGGCGCGAACATCCCCGCCACGCGCCAGATGATCGAGGAGCTGTGGGACGCCAGGTGCTACGACGGCTACGGTAGCCTCGAATTCCAGCCGATCGCCTGGGACTGCGCGGCGCAGAACGGGCCGCACCTGGTGGAGGATTTCGCCTTCGCCGAGGTGCTGGACCCCGACACCCACGAGCCCGTGGCCGACGGCACGCCGGGCGTGCTGGTGCTCACCCATCTCGACAAGCAGGCAACGCCGCTGGTGCGCTGGTGGACCGGCGACATGGTGGTGCGCGACCGGACGCCCTGTTCGTGCGGGCGTACGCATGCACGCCTCGTCGGCGGCGTGCAGGGCCGGGCCGACGACATGATGGTCATT
>JAJLJT010000273.1:0-3590 GCA_033844555.1 Alphaproteobacteria bacterium
CGGTTCGCGGTCAGCCAGGCGCGGCAGTCGGGGTCGACGCCGTTCAGCGTGTTGGCCGCACGCACGCCGTCCATCTCCTCCTTGTGGAGCGGATTCATGATCGCGCTCGTCATGCCCGCGCACGCGGCCATGGAGAGGAAATGCGCGTTCATCGCGTGCCGGTTCGGAATGCCGAAGGAGATGTTGGACGCCCCGCACGTCGTGTTGACGCCCAGTTCCTCGCGAAGCCGGCGGATCAGGGTGAAGGCCTGCTTGCCCGCGGCGTTGAGCGCGCCGATCGGCATGACCAGCGGATCGACGACCACGCGGTCCCGGGAGATGCCGTAGTCCGCGGCGTGTTCCACGATCTTCTTCGCGACCGCGTAGCGCACGTCGGGATCCATCGAGATCCCAGTCTCGTCGTTCGAGATGGCGACGACGGAGGCGTCGTACTTCTTCACCAGCGGCAGCACGCGCTCGAGCGATTCCTCCTCGCCCGTGACCGAGTTCACGAGCGCCTGGCCCTTGTAGACGGCAAGCCCCGCCTCCAGCGCGTCGATGATCGAGCTGTCGATGGAAAGCGGCACGTCGACCACGGACTGCACGAGCTGGATTGCCTCGGCGAGGATGCGCGGCTCGTCGGCGAGCGGGATGCCCGCGTTCACGTCGAGCATCATGGCCCCCGCCTGGACCTGCGCGACGGCGTCTGCCTCGACCAGCGAGTAGTCGCCGTTCTTCATCATCTCGGCGAGCTTCTTGCGGCCCGTGGGATTGATCCGCTCCCCGATCACGCAGAACGGCTCGTCGAAGCCGATCACGACCTTCTTCTTCTCGGAGGTGACGACGGTGCGGGCCATGGGCTGAAATCCCTCAGCTTGAGGATATAAAGATGTCTTTATGCGACTTGCCGTGTCCCGCGCGCATTGTCAAGGGGCTGGGCGTGCAACCCGCCCCGGTTCTCACGCACCCACTCCGCCGTCTGGCGCAACCCGCCGAGGGGGAAGAAATGCAGCCGCCGGATCGCCGAGTCCGGTGTTTCCGCCACATGCTCGGCGATGCGGGCGACGAAGGCGTCGGGCCCCGCGACCGACATCAGCTTCGTCATGTTGCGCGCCTGCCGGGTCAGCACCCGCATCGACGGGCCGATCCCGCACATGGTCGCATACTTGATGAGGGTCGACAGCTTGGCCGGACCCGCGACGCCCAGGTCGATGGGCAGCCGGTTGCCCCCGGCGCGAAGCCGCTCCGCCCAGGCGATGCAGGGCGCGGCCTCGAAGCAGAATTGCGTGGTGATCGACAGCGCGTCGCCCGTCCGCTCCGCATAGGCGTTCTTCCAGGCGAGCGCGGCGGCGATCCCCGGCTCCCCGATGTCCCGGTTGCCCTCCGGGTGCCCGGCCACGGCGATGGTGCGGATACCGGCGTCGGAGAGCGCGCCGGTCTCAAGCACCGCCATGCTGTCGGCGAAGGGGCCGCGCGGCCGCTCGATCCCGCCTGCGATGATGAGCGCGGAAGTGACCCCCGCTTCACCCCCATAGGCGCGCGTCCACTCCCGCAACTGGTCCTCGCTTTCGAGCAGGCGCGCAGGGATGTGGGGACGCGGGTCATACCCCTCGCGCGCCAGCCTGCGCGCCGCCGCCAGCATCTCCGGGAACGGCGTTCCCTCGATGTGGGCGAGATAGACCGTCGTGCCGCGCGGCAGCAGCTCGCGCAGGTCCGGGACCTTCTCGATCTGCTTGGGCGTTACCTCGATCGTGAAGCGCTGCAAGAGCGTGCGCACGGCCCCTGTCGTCATCCCGTCACTCCAACCGGGGTCTCTCTCGCCCCGTCCAGACCGTTGTCAGTCCGGCGCCGCCGCATACCCGCCCCGCTCGACGAGCGCCTTCAGACGCCCGGGCGTGAGTTCCGCCTCGATCCGGGCGACGGCATCCTCGACCGCCGCTTCCAGATCGTCCTCGCAGGGCACGGGCGCGCCGCGCCGCCACTCGGCAAGATAGGCATCGGTCCCGCTCGCTCCCACGCGCATCGCGCACCGGTCGATGGCCTGTTCGAAGCGCTCCGAAAGCTGCCGCTTCGCCGTCCGCCGCCCCGCCCTGGCGATGACCTGTGCGGGGATGTCGCGCCAGTACACGACCGTGAGTTGACCCATGTCCGATCCGTCCTTGCCGATGTGAAGGGTTACGCGAATGCGCGCGGCCGTCCGCTGCCGCCAGCGACCGGGCGCGCGCCGATTGCGACAGAGGTGCCGGATTCGCCGCCGTTTTTGAAGCCTCACGCGATTCAGGGGCCGGTTGGCGTCTCCGGCTTGTCGGGCGCAAAGGCTTCCGCAATGTCGAACGCGCGCGAGGCGAACTGACGATGCGCCAGCACCGCGCAGACGAGAGCCGTTGTCAGCATCAGCGTCAGCGGCCCGATGAACCAGCCGAGATAGGCGAGCGCGAAGAAATAGGCGCGCAGGCCCCGGTTGAACTGCTTGGCCGCCTGGATGTTCATCTCCGCGGCGCGCAGGGCCGCATCGCGCGCCTCCGCCGTGTCTGCCTGGTCGGTCAGCGGTGCCGCGCCCACGAGGATCGAGCAATAGTTGAACAGCCGGAACGCCCAGCCGAACTTGAAGAAGGCGTACACGAAGATCATCGTGAAGACGAGGATCTTCGCCTCCCACGCGGCCGGGTCCATGCCGCCCACCAGGAACGGCACGTCGGATGCCACCGCCATGATCCGCTCCGTCGCGCCGAGCAGCGCAACGCTGCCGCCGATGGCGAGGATCGAGGTCGAGGCGAAGAACACCGTGCCGTTCAGCAGATTGGCGAGGATGGCGGTGTCGACCATCCGCACCTCGCGCGTCAGCATCCGCAGCATCCAGCGCCGCCGGGCCTCGTTCATCCGCGTTGTCAGCGTATGCTCCGCCAGCGGGCCGGTATCGACCACCAGCGCGAACAGGATCCAGCCGCCGAAGAACACTGCAACGGCGGCGAAATCGAGTGCGGAGAGCCCCATGTCGGGCAACGGCATGCCGGACCCCTGTCTTGCGTTGGCCGAGGTCGCTCACGGTGCATGGCTTGCCGCGAATGGGCAAGGCACGCCAAGCGGGCGCGCGAGAATTGGGCCAGCGCGCGGTACGAGGCCGTGCACCCGACGGCCCATCTCCAAGGAGGCACGCGGCCCATGTCCGATACCGACCCCGGCGGCGCGATGGACCCCCAGGCCACCCCCGCGGGGCGGACCGGCAGGCGCGGGCGCGGCGGGGCGGATGCGCGGCGCGCGCGGCGCGGCGGCGGCGGCCTCGGCCCCCAGATGCCCGCGATCCTGCGCAAGGTGCCGCTCTACGAGCCCTTGAGCGAGGAGGGTCTCGCCCTCATCGAGGAGAACGCCGAAACCGTCCTGCAGGAGATCGGGATAGAGTTCCGGGACGATCCGGAAATCCTCGACCTCTGGCGGGCTGCCGGGGCCGACGTGCAGGGCGAGCGCGTCCGCATGCCCAAGGGGCTCTGCCGGTCCCTGCTGAAGACCGCCCCCGCACGCTTCGTCCAGCACGCGCGCAACCCGGCCCGCTCGGTCGAGATCGGCGGCGATTCGACCGTCTTCGCGCCGGTTTACGGCCCGCCCTTCATCCA
>JAJLJT010000274.1:0-2991 GCA_033844555.1 Alphaproteobacteria bacterium
GTTCCCTGCCATCGCCCGCACCCTCCCCATCGTGTTTCCCGGTTTCCGGCAAAGCGTCCGGCGGCTGTACCGGCCTGTCAAGCGCACCCCGCCCTGCCGGACCGCGGGGTGGACAAACCCGTGCCGCGTGGCTAGGTGGGAAGGGCAAGGATCTTGCGCCCGCGCAAGCCCGCGTCCCGCTTCGGGCGGGCACCGGCCACGCCCCTTTCATCCACCGCGTGCGTGCCCGCCCCGCCGGTCTCAGATCGCCAGGACGCCCGGACCGCTTCCCGCGGGCCAGGAAGGCCATTCGTGCGAAACAGAGAGAGGAGACCCATGCGACACGTCGAGGATCTGTATCCGACCCGCAAGGACGACCGGGAACACATCGTCGACCGCCGCGACCCCGTCATCTGGGGAGACACGGAAGCATCCCTTCCCCGCGCACTGCCCCGCGATCGGCTGGAGCGGTTCGCGCGCGACGGCTATCTCGTGGTGCCGGACGTCTTTTCACAGGACGAGGTCGCGCTGATGCAGGCAGAACTTGACCGTCTCGCCGCCGACCCGGATGTGCGCGCCCGCGAGGAAGCGGTGCTCGAGCCTGACAGCGAGATCATGCGCTCGCTCTTCGCGCCGCACCGGTTCAGCCCGCTCTTCGACCGCGTGGCGCGGGACCGGCGGCTTACCGACCCGATCCGGCAGATGCTGGCCGACGACCTCTACCTCCACCACGCGCGGGTGAACGTGAAGCCCGCCTTCGACGGGCGCAGCTTCGCCTGGCATTCGGATTTCGAGACCTGGCACGCCGAGGACGGCCTGCCCCGGATGCGCGCGGTCACCGGCTGGATCATGCTGACGGAGAACACGCCGTCGAACGGCCCGCTGATGCTCATTCCCGGCAGCCACAAGATCTTCGTCGGCTGTCCGGGCGAGACGCCGGACGACAACTACAAGTCCTCGCTGCGCCGGCAGAAGCTGGGCGTGCCGCACGCCGACACGCTCAGGGACATGGCGCGCAAGGGCGGCATCGCGGGCGCCTATGGCAAGCCCGGCACCGTGGTCTTTCACGAGTGCAACACGCTGCACGGTTCCCCCGACAACATGTCGCCCTGGGACCGGCGCAACCTGATGTTCGTCTACAATGCCTGGTCGAACCGGCCTGCGCCCAGGCCCTTCTCGGCGCGCAAGCCGCGGCCCGCGTTCCTCAGCGAGCGTCCGGAGGCGCCGCTCGTTCCCGCCGACGGGCCGCTGGTGCAGGCCTGACCCGCGGGTCCGCGCCCCCGCCGCACCGGGCGGGGGCACAGGGCCGCCTTACTGGAACTGCTTCAGATAGGCGATGACGTCCTCGCGGTCGTCTTCCTTCTTGAGGCCTGCAAAACCCATCTTGTTCTTCGGAATGAACCCGCGCGGATCGGCGAGATAGGCGTCGAGGTTCTCTTCCGTCCACACGAAGCCTTCCGCCTTCTTGGCCTGGAAGGCATCCGAGTACTTGAAGCCGTCGACCGACGCGATCTCCGCGCCGAGGATGCCGTTGAGCTGCGGGCCGACGCGGTTCTTCGCATTCTCGCCGACCATGTGGCAGGCCTTGCACTTGTTGAACACCTTCTCGCCCTTGGCGGCGTCGCCGTCGGCAAGCGCCGGCCCGGCGACGAGCGCCGCAAGCGCGGCGGCAAGTATCGTCCTGCTGAAGGTCATCGGTAAGCTCCTTTCACTGGCTGCGCGGCCCGACGCCGGCCAGACCGGCTTGCCGCGCTCTGGGTAACACACTCCTCCGGGCGCCGGTTCGCAAGCCTCCTCCTTCCGCGCCAGCTGGGACATCTTGCCACTCCCGTCCAGGGCCGCCTCCCCTAACGGTCGACGATATGGTGCTTGCCCACGGGCGTGATCGCGCTTGCCTGCGGCCCCGCGACACCCTCCTTCTCGGCGACGACGATGCGCACCTCGTCGCCGACCGACAGCTTGTCGAAGCTGCCGTCCGTGACCGCGTTGCGATGGAAATAGACCTCCGGCCCGCCGGCCATCGCCGCGAATCCGTGATCCTCGAACAGGCTCGCGACGCGTCCGTGATCGGGCACGTCGTGCGCCTTCACGTCGCCGCGCATCTTGCGGGCGTGCGCCTTGAGCGCACGCTCGGCGGCCTCGAAACTGTCTCGGACGGCGACATAGACGTCCTCGTGCGCGTGGTTCTGCGGCCCCGTGCCTCCGACGACGATCTCGTTGCCGGGTACGCCCAGGTCGATCATCACGCGGAAGAGCCCGCCCTTGCGGTGATGCTTGTCGGGCGCTTCCACCGTCACGCGGCAACTCGTGATCCGGTCGTAGAAGCGTTCCAGCCGCGCGGCCTTCTCCCGGATGCGGGCCTCGACCGCGGGTGAGGGATCGGTGTTCTTGAACGTGATCTGAAGCGGCGTTTCCATGCGTTCTGCTCCCTTTCGCCAGCTTTCTTTTGCTTCAGAAGAACACTCGCTCACCGGCCCTGCGTTGCGGCAGATCAACACGGCCCCTCGTGGATTTCCTGGCGCGGGCGGGCTGGCGGTGCGTGGCAGGGTGCGATAAAGCGCCAGGCGGGAGCCACCGCCCGGACGGACCGTTCATGCACATGCCATCGACCCGCTGCACGCGGCTGCGGACGCAGCCATGACCGCCAGCCTGCTCGGCGGCCTGTTCCTCGCGGCCTTTGCCGCAGCGACCGTGCTGCCGGCGCAGTCCGAGGGGCTGCTGGCCGCGCTTCTGCTCGCGGGGCACGAGCCGTGGGTTCTGGTGGCGGTGGCGAGCGTCGGGAACACGCTCGGCTCCTGCGTGAACTGGCTCCTGGGGCGCGGGATCGAGCGGTTTCGCGACCGCCCCTGGTTCCCGGCGAGCGAGGCGGGCCTCGCGCGCGCCCAGCGCTGGTACCACCGCTATGGGAAATGGTCGCTGCTGCTGAGCTGGATGCCCATTGTCGGCGACCCGCTGACCGTGATCGCGGGCTTGATGCGGGAGCGTTTCTCCGTCTTCCTGCTGCTCGTCGCC
>JAJLJT010000275.1:0-13826 GCA_033844555.1 Alphaproteobacteria bacterium
CGGGCTGCATCATTCCGGCGCTTCTGCGTCATCCCGGCCCGGTCATCGTGATCGATCCGAAAGGGGAGAACTACGCCGTCACCGCGCGACGGCGCAGGGAGATGGGCCACGAGGTGATCCTGCTCGACCCGGTCGGGCTGACAGGGGAGGCGGGCAACACGCTCAACCCGCTCGACATCGTCGACATCGACCACCCGGCGAGCGTCGACGAGATAGCGGCGCTTGCGGGCGCACTCTGGCCGGGCGAGGCGCACGCGGGCGACATGTTCTGGCGCAGCCGCGGCAACCAGCTGCTGCTCGGCCTGATCCTGCATCTTCTGTACGACCATCCGCCCGAGATGCGGACCTTCGCGGAGGTGCGCCGCCTCGTCGCACGCGCGCTCGCCGCGCCATCGGAGGTGCTGGAGGCGATGCGCGCCTCCCGCCACCCGGAGGCGGTGCAGATCGCCTCGGTGTTGCAGATCCCGGCCGAGGAGACGCTGGGTGGCATCGTGTCCTTCGCGCAGGAGGGCGTGTCCTTCTTCCGCGGCCAGCTCGTCCACGATACGACAGCGGCGACCGACTTCGATCTCGGCGCGATCACGCGCGGCGCGCCGGTGTCGATCTATCTCGTGCTGCCGCCGCACATGCTGGAATCGCACGGGCGGCTGCTGCGGCTCTGGATCACAGTGATGATGATCGCCGTCAGCCGCCGCCGTGGGCGGCCGAAGCACGCGACGCTGTTCATCCTCGACGAGGCCGCCCAGCTCGGTGCGCTGCCGCAGTTGCGCCAGGCGATCACGTTGATGCGCGGCTACGGGCTCCAGACCTGGAGTTTCTGGCAGGACCTGAGCCAGCTCCGCCGCCTGTATCCCGACGACTGGCAGACAATGGTCAACAATTGCAGCGTGATCCAGGCGTTCGGCGCGAAGAACCTCGCCGCTGCAAGGGAGATGGCGGGCCTGACGGGCTTCGCGCGCCCGGACGAGGTGCTCTCGCTCGATGCGAGCGAGATGCTGCTGTCGAACGCGGGCGACGAGACGGTCATCGCGCGTCGGCCGAGCTATCTCACCGATCCGGCATTCGACGGGCTCTTCGATGCCAACCCGCTACATGGAGCGCTGAACTTCGCGCCCGTCGAGCCGCCGCGCCCGATGCGCCTCTATATCCGGCCGAGGGCCGAACTCTTGCGGGAGCTTGCCGCCGGCGACAAGGCCCTGATCGACGACCTGCTGGCGCTGTGGCCGCAGGCGGACCGGGACGACTAGCGGACGTGGTCGGCGGCGGTGAAGCCCATGTCCTCGGCCAGAAGCGCCTCCTCGCCCATGGATACGGTCCCGTCGGCCGCGATGCCGACCACGCAGGCGAACAGCGCGCCCTTGAACAGCAGGGTGGCGTCGGCCGCGAATCCGCCGCCGCCGTCCTCGGCGATGCGCAAGGGGCGGATCATGGTGCCAAGCTCCAGCCGCGCCCACGCGTTCTGCACGCCGGACGCACCGCCGCCCACCAGGTCGGAGGCTGCTTCGACGATGTGGAAATGGCCGTGGCGGCCCCGCGAGAACGCGAAGAAGAACCGCACATAGTCCCGCACCGTGCCGCGGTCGATGCGCACCGGAACCGTCCGGTTGAGCATGCGGATCGTCTCCGCCTCGCCGTCGAGCAGGACCGCGTCGGCACCGTCCGGGCGCGCGACCGCATAGTGGCGGGCCAGGCGCTGCCCGGCCTCCATCCGCACGACCTTGTAGAGGTGGCGGCCAGGGTAAAAGGGAGTCTCCTTCTTCGCAGCATGCGCCATGGAGGGAAGGGATGCGGGCCGTTTGCCAGCTGTTTCGACGAAGGATGCGATGCGTGCCGCCGTATCGCCCGCGACCGGCGACCAGGTGTTGCCGACCGCGGTCAAACGGGCGAGCGCCTGCCCGTCAGCGCAACTGTCGTTGAACGCGGCCGAAAGGCTGAAGGCCAGCCGGTCGGCGTGGCGGCCGAGATCCTTCGCGTCCGGCCAGTCGATGCCGAGCGTCACCGTCCGGGGGTCGCCGCCGCGGCCGCGACGCCGCCGGTCGGCCGGCGCGCCATTGCCCTGCTGCGCGTCCTGGGTCATCGTTTCAGCATTGCGCGGGTCCATCGCTTGAACCTCCCTGCGGGCCAACTCCCGGGGCGGCCAGGTCATCCTAGGGGAGCGGTTGCGCATCGTCCAACGGTGCCCCGCAAGCAAGGAGCGGCGTACGCGATGGTGCGGGACGGCACGGGCGGCGGCGAATACGGGCCTTTCCTCGAACGCGGGGACGAGGAGGGCGCGCTGCGGGCAGCGTGGATGACGGCGCGCGCTGGGAACCCGACGGTCGTGACCGTCCTGGGCGACCCCGGGATCGGCAAGACCCGCCTCGTGCACGCGTTCTATGAATGGCTCTCTGCCGGGGACGGCGAGCCGGGCTCGGGCTCGGGCGCGGACCGGGCCGGGTACTGGCCGGACCGGCTGCCGCGGCGGGGCTCGAACCTCGCGGTCAATCCGGCGGCCGCGGACTGCGGACGCGCC
Source organism: Alphaproteobacteria bacterium (assembly GCA_033844555.1). GTDB lineage: Bacteria > Pseudomonadota > Alphaproteobacteria > Futianiales > Futianiaceae > Futiania. The sequence continues at coordinate 2,513 of JAJLJT010000275.1, forward strand.
GGCCAGGAGATGCCGTTCTTGTGGTGGGGCATGCGCCTCGCCGACGCGGAAGGGCGCAATGCGCTGCCGGTGAGCGCGCTCCCCGCCCATGTGCCCGCCCTGCGCGCACATCTCGGCGCGCTGGATCGCGCCGGCCGCGAGGACGCTCGCCGGCGCGCGATGCTGAGCGGAGGTCTCGACCTCGGCGGCGATGTGGGGCTCGAGGTCGTGGCCCACGGCGCGGCCGTCGTGGCGGACGTGGCCGTGCCGGGGTTCACCCTGGTCAAGACGGTCTACCAGAAGGCCCGGACCTGGAACGACATCCGCCGCGAACGCGCCCGCGACCGCGTCCTCGACACGATCCCCCTCCTGCAGGGCGGACGCGGAGAGGCCGACCTCTTGCAGGCGCTGGTGGACGACCTGCGGCGTGTGGCCCATGCCCCGCCGGGCGGGCTGGCGCCGCGCCCGGTGGTTGTTTTCATTGACGACGTGCACTGGATTACCCAGGACGCGAGCGTGCCGCCCTTCCTCGAGGCGGTACTGGCGCGCGCGGGTGCGGAGCGCTGGCCGCTGCTCGTGTTGCTCACCGCCTGGGAGCACCGCTGGCAGGAGGAGGCGTGCGGCGGCCACGTGCGGGCCTTGTGCGCGCAGGCAGCGGGGGTGGCGCCGGTCGAGGTCCGGCTTGCGCCGGTGGCCGATCTCGGCCCGGTTCTGGACGCCGCCCTGCCGGGCCTCACGGCGCGGCAGCGCGCCGCCATGCTGGCTCGCGCGGACGGCAATCCGGAGCACCTGGAGGTGCTGGTGCGCGCCTTCGCCGAGGCGCCTCGCTGGTTCGAGGGACGCGACACGGCCCGACCGCTGACTGCCGACGGAGAGGCTGCGCTGGACAGCTTCGGGCTCGCCGACCTCGCTGCGGCCCGTCTGCGAAGCGCCGCGCGCGACGTCAGGCAGGCGCTCGCGATCGCCGCGAGCATCGGGCCGCGCTTCCCGGTGCGGCTTGCCGTGCGGGCGTGTGCCGACCTCGGCGTTGCGAGCGCGGACGCGGCGCTGGCGCGGGCCGAGGATCCCTTGTGTCTCGTGACGCTCGGCGGCGCGCAGGGCAGCTTCCGCCAGCGTGCGATCCACGAGGCCGCGCTCGCCGAGGCGCCCAATCACTTCGAGGCGGAGCGGATCGCGCGCGCGCTGGCGGCGGCGGCGCGGAGCGTCGACCTGGCGGGCGGGGACGGGGAGGAGGACCACCGGGCAGACCTGCTGACGGAGCAGTTCCGGCTCCTCGCGCGCTCGGCCATTGCCGAGGACAGGGCGCAGGCCTATCGCGCGCTCGCCGAACTGGCGGGACATCACCTGACGCTCGGCGACTACCGGACGGCGGGCGTGCTCGCCGGGAAGTGGCTGTCGGGCCTGCATTCGGACACCTTCGAGGCCTCGGCGGACGACAGCGCATCCGTCGACATGGTGGCGGAAGCGCTCGAGCATGCCGGCCGGCTGGACGAGGCCACCGATCTGCGACTTGCGCTGCTGCGTGCGGTGCGCGCCTTCTACGAGGCCGCTCCGACGGATGCGGCGCGGGCCGACCTGCGGCTCGACCTCCAGTCTGCCGCGGATGCAGTGGAGAAGCGCGACGGCCCCGACGCGGCGGAGGGGCTGTGGCGGGAGAACCTGTTCCTCGCCGCCGAAACGTTCGAGCGCACCGCCACTCCCGCGGCCCGCACCTCCTTCGCCATCGCCATGTTCGACCTCGGCCGCAACCGGTTCGAGGCCGGGGACATCACCGCCGCCCTGCCGCTCCTCTCCGATGCGGCCGAACTCCAGGCCGACATCATGGCGCGCGCCGGGCCCGGGGACGACGACGCGCCGCAGGCGCCGCTGCTGCTCGCGCGGATGCGGCTGCTGCGCGGCCAGGCGCTGCTGCGGAGCGAGGGCCTCGACGCCGCGCGCGGCGAGTTCGACGCGGCGTTGGCGCTGGTGCGGGAGAGCGGCGATTGGCTGCCGGAGCGCGCCGCCATGCTGGTCGCGACCGCGCAAGCGCTTGTGCAGGCAGGACAGGCCGAGACGGCCGTCCCGTTCCGCGAGGAGGCGCGGACGCTGCTTGCCGGCCTGGCGGACAGCGAGGTTCCGGCGCGGGCCATGGTGCTGCGCCCTGCTGTGAACATGCTGCACGTGCTCTACCTCAAGGGCCAGCCGGGTCGGGAAGGTGAGGCGGCCGCCGCGCTCGCCGAGGCGCTGGCGGAGGCACGCGCCATCGCCGCCCGCGTGCAGACGCCCGCGGCGCGCAACCTGCTTGCAACCGTCCTGAAGCTCGACGCGCTCGAACGCCTCCGGGCGGGGGAGGGAGCTGCGGCGCGCGACCGGGCTGCCGAAGCCGTGCTGCTGGCGCGGCAGGCCGAGGCTGCGGCCGGCACGCGGGAGGCGCGGGCGTTCCTCGCAACGGCGCTCGGCCTGCTGGGGGGGTGTGCGCGCAACGCCGACGGCGACGCGGCCGCGCTCCCCGCCTTCGTCGAGCATGCCGGCCTGCTGCGCGCCCTGCACCGGGAGGCGTCCGCGCGAGACGCAGCGATGCCGCGCGAATTGATCGCCGCCCTGTGCGAGACCGGCGACATCCATCTCCGGCTCGGCGATGCGGCGGCAGCGGACGAGGCGTGGCGCGAGGGATTGGAACTGGCCGAGACCGCCGCGCGGGCGGACGAGGCCTGGCCGTCGGTCGCCATGCTGCGTGAGGCGTGGCTTCTCACCGACCGGCTGCGTCGATGTGCGCGGCGCCGCTTCGCGCCCGGCGACTGGTGGCGCTACACGCGCCGCTCGCTCGCGCTGCGCGGGGAGATGGCGGGACTGCTACACGACCGGGGCATGAGTCTGGGTGAGATGCGCCGCGTCCTGCTTACGGGTGACGGGCTTGAAAGCGCCGATTCTGTCGCAGTGGGTCAGGGAAAGTAAGGTGGGGGAAGTGGTGTCAGACGAAAGCGAACGGTTCGCTGCGTGCACAGGGCGGGGGACTGGCCCGCTACGGTGGAGAAAGCGGCGCGTTTCCGGCGCCGAAGTGAGGGATAGATGCTGCTGAGGGTTCTGGCCGCCGCGCTGATGATGCTCGCCGCCGGGCCGATGCAGGCCGTCGCGCGCACCGTGACCGACAGCGCGGGCCGCACGGTCGAGGTGCCGGAGACGGTGCGCACGGTGTTTGCGGCAGGCCCGCCCGCGTCGATCCTCGTGTATGTGCTGGCGCCTGAGACGCTGACCGGATGGCCGCGTGCGCTGCGGGCGGAGGAGCGCCCCTACATCGCCGAACCCTACCGCGACCTGCCCGAGACGGGGCGGCTCACCGGCCGCGGCGGCGAGGCCAACCTCGAGCGGATCCTGGCGCTGAAGCCGGACCTGATCGTCGATTTCGGGTCCGTGCGCGACACCTATGCGGACCTGGCCGACAGGGTGCAGGCGCAGACGGGCATACCCTACGTCCTGATCGACGGCCGGTTCGAGGCGACGCCCGCCGCGCTGCGTCTGCTGGGCGATATCCTCGGCGTGGCGGAGCGGGGGGAACGGCTCGCCCGCGACGTGGAGGCGACGTTCGCGAAGCTCGACGCGATCCTCGCCGATGTGCCGGAGGCGGCGCGCCCGCGCACCTATCTCGCGCGCGGGCCGGACGGGCTCGAAACCGGGCTCAAGGGATCGATCAACACCGAGATCATCGAGCGCGCGGGCGGACGCAACGTGGCCGACCCGGGCGACGGCCGCCGCGGCCTGGTGCGCGCCTCGATGGAGCAGGTGATCCTGGCCGACCCCGAGGTGATCGTCACCTGGGACCGCAATTTCCACGATGCGGTCTGGAAGGCGCCGCTGTGGGCCGGAGTTCAGGCGGTGCGCGCGGGGCGCGTCTATCTGTCGCCCACCGCGCCCTTCGGCTGGATCGACCGGCCGCCGTCGCTCAACCGCATCATGGGTCTGAAATGGCTCGCCGGCCTTTTCTACCCGGACCGCTGGGATGGCGATTTGCGGGAGGAGACGCGCGGCTTCTACCAGCTCTATTATCACGTCGATCTGGCGGACGAGGATCTGGACAGGCTGCTCGAATGGTCGAAGGGGCGCGCGCCATAGGACGAGAGCGGCAGACCCTGCCGTTGGCCCTGGGATTCCTGATCGGGCTCGGCGGCCTCGCCTTCGCCGCGCTTCTCATCGGCCCTTATCCGATGTCTGCACAGGAGGTCGTCGCCGCCATTCTCGGCAGGGGAGATGCGCAGGCGGAGACCGTCGTGCTGGCGATTCGCCTTCCGCGCGTGGCGGCGGCGTTGTTGGTGGGCGCGGCATTGGCGGCGGCGGGTGCGTGCTACCAGACGCTCTTCCGCAATCCGCTCGTCTCGCCTGACATTCTCGGCGTGTCGGCTGGCGCGGGGTTGGGGGCCGTGCTCGGCATCTTTCTCGCGCTTCCGATCGCGGCGATCCAGGGCATGGCGTTCCTCGGCGGCCTTGGCGCGGTCGCGCTGGTCGCCGTCGTGGCGCGGGCCGTGCGCAACGCCGATCCGACGCTCGTTCTCGTTCTCACCGGGGTGGTCGTCGGGGCGCTGGCCGGGGCCGCGACCTCGCTGCTCAAGGTGCTCGCGGACCCTTACGACCAGTTGCCCGCAATCACCTTCTGGCTACTGGGCAGTCTGGCCGCCGTGACGACGGACGATGTCTGGCCGGTCCTGCCGGCGGTTCTCGCCGGGTTCGTGCCGCTGGCATTGTTGCGCTGGCGCATCAATGTGCTGTCGCTCGACGACGAGGAGGCGCGCGCGCTCGGTGTCGAGACGTCCCGCCTGCGCTTTCTCGTCATCGCGGCGGCCACCCTGATGACGGCGAGCGTGGTGGCGCTGGCCGGTGTCGTCGGCTGGGTCGGCCTCGTCATTCCGCACATCGCGCGGATGATCGTCGGCCCGGGCTTTGCGCTGTTGCTTCCGGCGTCCGCCGCCATCGGGGCAGGCTACCTGCTGATCGTCGACACGCTCGCCCGCACCGTCGCGTCGGCGGAGGTGCCGCTTGGCGTTCTGACCGCGGTGATCGGTGCGCCATTCTTCATCGGTCTGCTGGCCCGGCGCGGACGGAAGGGCTGGACATGAGGCTGGAGGCGCAGGCCCTCTCCATCGGCTATGGCAGCCGCGTGATCGGCACGGAGATCGCCCTGTCCGTCGCACCGGGGGAGATCCTGTGCCTGCTGGGCCCCAACGGCTGCGGGAAGACGACGCTGTTCCGCACGCTGCTGGGCCTGATCCCGGCGCTCGGCGGCGGCGTGACGCTCGGCGGCGCGCCGCTTGCCCGCCTCTCGCGGCCCCGCATCGCGCAGGCCATCGCCTATGTGCCGCAGGCCCATGCGCCGCCCTTTCCCTACCGTGCGCGCGACATCGTGCTGATGGGCCGGACGGCGCGGCTCGGCGCTTTCGCGCAGCCCGGCAGGCGCGACCGGGAAGCCGCCCAGGCGGCGCTGGACCGCCTCGGCATCGGGCATCTCGGGGATGCGGATTACTCCCGTCTCTCCGGCGGGCAACGTCAGCTTGTACTCATCGCGCGGGCGCTTGCCCAGGAGGCGCCGCTGATGGTCATGGACGAGCCGACGGCAAGCCTCGACTTCGGCAACCAGGCGCGCGTGCTGGGCGAGATCGCAAAGCTCGCCTCCGACCGCGCAGGCGCGGCGCTCGGCGTGATCCTCTCGACGCACGATCCGGACCAGGCCTTCGCGCTCGGCGCAGGCGTGGTGCTGATGAAGGATGGCCGGATCGCGGCGCGGGGGCGGCCGGAGGACGTGCTCACATCGTCCCGTCTCAGCGAGGTGTACGGCGTTGACGTACAGGTGGAGCGGACCGAGAGCGGCCGGCGCGTCTGTCTGCCCGGGTTGGATGGACAGGCGCTGGATTGAGACCGAACAGCGCCTCCAGGCGCATTGTCGAAGGATGGAACCGTGACTGGCCCCTGGGGCCGTGGCGCCTGGCTTGGGGCCGATGCTCCATTGATCTCCCGAGACAATCCTTTTTGCGCAGCGTTGCCGGGACCCGGACGTCATCCGGCGATAGGGTATCGAGTCGGCGTCCTCTGACACTGCGTCGCCCGGTCAGGCAGGCCGGGAGAGCCTGGCGATGTCCTCGCTGGTCGGGATTGCCCCGGCATCGCACAAAGCCTGTGCCGTGCTCCGGGCCCGGCGGATGCGTGCAAGGGCGCCATCCACGAGCGCGTTCCGGGATGCCTCCCGCGACGCAACCCCGTCCGCCTGTGCGGCCAGCGCGGTTGCCGCAGCGATGTGCGCGATCACGTCGATGTCATCGACGCGGGGGAGGATGGCATCGTCACGAAGCCCCTTTTCCCTTGCGGCGGACGCCATCGCCTCCGCTGCCGCGCGGACCATGCCGTCGGTGATGCTGGAGGCGCCCGAGTCCAGAAGGCCGCGGAAAATGGCTGGAAACGCCAGCGCATTGTTGACCTGGTTCGGATAGTCGCTGCGACCCGTCGCGACAATGCGCGCGCCAGCTGCCTTGGCGCACTTCGGATCGATCTCCGGCACCGGGTTTGCGCAGGCGAACACGATGGCGTCTTTCGCCATGCCGGCAATGTCCGGCGCCGCGATTGTGCCGGGGCCGGGTTGTGAGAAGGCAATGCAAACATCGGCACCTGCCAGCGCCTCGCGGATCCCGCCGGCCTTGTGCGCCGCATTCGTTTCCCGGCAAACCTCCCACTTTTCGGGCAGCTTCGCGGCTGCTGCCGCGATATCCGCGCGCCCCGGATGCAGGATGCCGCGGCTGTCGCATGCAACGATGTGCGAGGGGGCCGCACCCTCCGACTTCAGAAGGCGATAGACCGCCATGTTGGCAGCGCCGATTCCGATCAGCGCGATGCGAACCTTCTCCAGCCGCTTTCCGACGATAGCGAGGGCATTGTGCAGGCCGGCGAGCACGACCGTGGCAGTGCCTTGCTGATCGTCGTGCCAGACAGGAATGGGAAGCTCGCGGCGGAGGATATCGAGCACGCGGAAGCACTTGGGTGCGGCGATATCCTCCAGGTTGATCGCGGCGAAGGACGGAGCCAGCGCCTTCACGACGGCCACGATTTCGTCGGTGTCATGCGCGTCGATGCAAAGAGGCACGGCATCGACGCCGCCGAAGACCTTGAACAGGAGAGCCTTGCCCTCCATCACCGGCAGCCCCGCGGCGGGTCCGATGTCCCCGAGACCGAGGATGCGGCTGCCGTCAGAGACGATCGCTATCGTGTTTGCCCTGTTGGTCAGCGTGTCCACGCTGTCCGCGTCGCGAACAATGGCGCGGCAAGCTGCGGCGACCCCGGGGGTGTACCACAGTGCAAGCTGCTCGAACCGATCCGTCGGGCATTTCGGAACCACCTGGACTTTGCCGAGGCACAATCGGTGCGCCGCTAGCGCATGCTCTTCCGGTGTGAGCGCGGCACTGTCCGCAGCCCCGTTATCGCCAGCCTCCGGACCTGTGTGTCCCGGCGGAAGACTCATGCAATGGCCCCCTGTGCTTTTTTCATTATTGTACGAATTGCTCGCCGAATCCCAGCAGGGCGAACCATGAGGGAATCCGGCTGAATTCGGTTGCCAGGTGATCGATGAGCCCGCGTTCGTGGTGCAGGTCCTCGGCTTCCGCGAGTGACAGGCGCCCCGCCATGCACCGGCGCCGCGAGGTACATGACCCCGGGCGCGGACTTGCAATGGCGGAAGGGCCGGCCTTCCGGAGAGGAGAGGGACACCGCTTGGCGGGCTCAACGGATTTTCCTGTGACAAGCCCCTTCAACGGCTTTCGTCCGACATCACAAGATCAGCTTGTAGCCCTCGTGGCTGGCGGTAAAGCCCAAACGCTCGTAGAAGCGGTGGGCATCCGTTCTCGTCTTGTCCGTGGTCAGTTGAACGAGGTAGCAGCCTCGTTCGCGGCAATACTGGATCGCCCATTCGAACATCCGCTGCCCCACGCCGGTCCCCCGGTGAGCGTTGTGCACCCGAACGCCCTCCAGGTGGCCCCGCCGTGCGCCGAGGCGGGCCAAACCCGGGACGATGCTTATCTGCATGGTTCCGACGACCTGTCCAGCGCTTTCGACGACAAGCTGGAACTGGTTTCCATCCCGCAGGATCGCATCGAAGGCCTCGACGTATTCGCGCCGGATCGGGCGGGTGTTGTCCTCGCGCGTCCGGCCCATCTCGTCGTCGTGCAGCAGATCCACGAGTGCAGCCAGGTCTTCGCGTCTCGCGCGGCGGAATGTCAGGTTTTCAGTCATGTCGAGCCTGCGTAGGGTCGTTTCCAAAAGCTTATTTTCCCGAAGACCCCGCCGACAATGCTGCATGCCGGGCCTTCAGGAGGGCGGACCCAGGGGCGCCGCACCGAACGGGTGCGGCATCCAGGAAAGCGCGCCGAGCAGCAGCGCGGCGGACAGCCCGCAGGCAATGGTGCGGACTGTGTTCCAGAACGTCCAGCGCGGCAGGTAGGTGCCGGTCCAGTAGTCGCGCGTTGCCTCGGACGTCAGGTCCATCCCTGCCAGGGCCTCGTTCATGGGCACGTTGAAGACGGCCGTGACCCCGAAACAGCCCGCAAGATAGACGAGACCTGCCAGCAGCATCAGCGCGCCGGCGGGACCGTCGACGCTGGTCGCGGCATATCCGCCGAGAACCAGCGACAGGACCACCATTCCGAGAAACAGCGCCATGAAGACCCAGCGGAAGACCTCGCGGTTGATGACCTGCATGGCCTCCACGCCGCCGGTGCCGCCGGTCAGGGACAGCGCGCGCATGATGAAGTCGGAGAAGGCCAGGAACGCACCGCCCAGAAGCGCATAGGCGAGGATGGCGAACTGCGTGAGGAAGAAGATCGCGTGTGACATGTTGGTCTCCTCTGCGGCATGTCGGGTTGGGCCGGACGGGCAGGCGCGCACCGCACATCCGCCGAACCCTTCCGGTATTCACGCCGCGGCGGACCAGGCGCCGGCGCGGGCCGCCGCCCGTGCAAACTCCGCGAAATCGCGGGGCGGCCGTCCCAGCGCGCGCTGCACGCCGTCGCAGAGATGTGCATTGCGCCCATCCAGCGTCTCCCGCGCGATCGCGGTGAACACGTCCGCGACGAATTCCCCGCCTGACCGGGCGACAGTGGCGTGGAATTCCTCGAACGAGATCGGGATGTATCTGATCTCCCGCCCGATCGCCGCCGATAGCTCCGCCGCCATCTCCGCGAAGGTCATCAGGCGCGGCCCCGTGACCTCGTAGAGCTGTCCCCTGTGACCGTCCTGCGTCAGCGCGGCGACGGCAACGTCGGCGATGTCCTCGATGTCGATGATCGGCTCGGGCGTGTCGCCGCCGGGCATCGGCAGCACGCCGGCGAGCACCGGGTCGCGCAACTGGCCTTCGCTGAAGTTCTGCGCGAACCAGGCTGCGCGGACGATGGTGAAGTCGACGCCCGAGGCGCGCACGACCTCCTCGCCCAGCCGCGCATGATGCTCGCCGCGGCCGGAGAGCAGCACGAGACGGTCAAGGCCCGCGGCCTTCGCGGCAGCACACAGCGAGTCCAGCTTCTCCACCGCGCCCGGAAAGGCCAGGTCGGGGAAATAGGTGATGTAGGCGGAAGCTGCCCCCTCCAGTGCGGCGGGCCAGGTCTCCGGTGCGTCCCAATCGAAGGGCGTCGCGGATTGCCGCGACCCCCGGCGGACCGAATGGCCGAGCGCGTCCAGCCGGGCGCTGACGCGCGAGCCCGTCTTGCCGGTGGCGCCAATGACGAGAATGGGTTTGGTCTGCATGGAATGCCTCCTTGGCTCGGGGTGACTGCCAAGGGATAGTTGCGGCATCCGGCGCAGTATTGACCGGTCGCGCCACGATTTTGACCGTCGTTGCCAAAAAGGCCGGCTCAGGTGCCTGAGCGGTTCTTGCGATAGCTGGCAGGTGTCTGCCCGGCCCAGCGCTTGAAGGCGCGCGTGAAGGAGCTTTGTTCCGAGAACCCGGTCAGGAACGCGATCTCGGCCAGCGAGTACCGGTCGTCGCGCAAGAGCCCTTCGGCCAGTTCGCGGCGGGTCTCCTCGGTCAGCGTCTGGAAACTCATGCCATGCTCGGAGAGCCGCCGGTGAAGGGACCGTGCGCTGAGGCCGAGGCCGCGGGCAATGTCGGCCATTCTCGGCGCGCCCTCGCTCAGCGCCTGAGCGATTGCGTCCTTGGCCAGCCCCACGAGTGAGCCGCCGCCCCCGATCGCGGACAGTTCGGCGTCGAGATGCGAGATCAGATAGCGCGATATACCCTCGTCGCCGAGCATGTTCGGCTGCGCAAGCGCCTCCGGCGCGATCAGAAGCGCATCCAGACCGGCATCGAACCGGACAGGACAACCGAACCAGGCCTCGTGCGCCTCTTGCGTCTTGGGTGCGGGGTGCCGGATCAGAACCTCCAGTGGCGAGAAGGGCTGCGGACACACCTGCCGGGCCAGCGATACGGCGCTCGCGAGCGTCGCTTCGTTCGACAGCCGCATTCCCAGCCGTCGCGGTCCGGCCCGGTGCAGGATGAACAAGGTCCCCCGCGGATCGGGTCGAAGTTCATACTCGACGACGCTGGTCCAGAGGCGCGCGTAACGTTCGACCCTCGAAAACGAGCCCCGGAGGTCCGGCGCGGCCTTCCATGCCAATCCGAGCGCGCCGTAGTCGTCGCAGCGCATGGAGGCGCCGCCCCGGAGCGGCAGGTCGGTCACGTCCGTCTGTTTGGCGATACGTTCCAGCAACGCGTAATAGGTCGTAGCGGGAAGCATGAGCTTGGGATCCCACGGACCGTCGGGATCGAGCCCGACGGACGTCAGCAATGCATGCGCATCCACTGACGCACCCGCCGCGGCGACCATCTTTCGGGCGAAGAGTGAGGTGACATGACCCATCCGGTCGAAAGGATACCGTTCGGTCTGGAAAGGTCCAGAACCGAAGGGATATCCCGGGGGGTGCGGCCGTCTGGCGCCTGGCGCGGGAACTCAGGCAGATGGAGCGGACGGCTTCGGGACGCCGCCCGGTGGTGTCAGACGAAAGCGAACCGGTCTCAGTTCGTGCGGGGCAGGGGCCTGTCAGGCAGCACCGAGCTGACGCCACGCGTTGAGCGCGGCGGTTCGGCCCTCCTTGAAACTGTCCGTTCGGGGGAGATGGCGCTCCAGATTGAAGTGATCGACGGCCCGCCAGAGATAGTGCATCTCCCCGCCGATCTTCACGTACACCTCGTCCAGGTGCCAGCGCCACTGGCGGAATCCGCGCAGGAACTGGGCCGCTTTGCAGAGCATGAGAAAGGTCGGGGGTGGGTGGCGGAGGGAGTGTCCGCCCAATATGATTCCAACCCGATCCCATTCGGTCCGATAAGGTTGCAAAT
>JAJLJT010000276.1:0-5092 GCA_033844555.1 Alphaproteobacteria bacterium
GTGGAGAAGCCCAGAAGCTCCCGCGTTTTCGACAGGTTGGGCCGCGGCAGATAGGGCACCAGCCAGTAGGACAGCGCCATGCGGATCGCCGAGGCGCCGATCAGGCCGATCACCAGCGCCCAGTAGTTGCGCAGGATCAGCGCCGCCGTGACCGTCAGGACCGCCGAAATCAGCTTGGTCGCCACGTTGAAGCGGAAGTCGCGCCCATAGGCGAGGTCGCGCATGAAATTGACGGTCGCGATGTTCTCCAGGCCCAGCAGCAGCGTGCGGAAGGCGAGCAGCTTGATCAGAAGTTCCGCCGTGGGCGCGTCGAAGAAGCGGGCGAGCGGGGCCGCGAGCGAGACCTGTGCGGAGAAGAGCGCGAGGGCTACGAGGAAATTGAGCGTGAAGGCGGTATCATAATGCGCACGCTCCGGCGCCTCGTGCCGGATCAGCGCCGAGCGCAGGCCGGTGTCGGTCATCACCTCCAGGAAGGCGACCGACAGCATGGCGATGGCGACGAGGCCGAAATCCTCCGGCGCCAGAAGCCGCGCGAGGATGATCGTGGAGATGAGGCCGATGCCCCGGATGCCCCAGCGCAGCGCGGTCATCCATGCCGTGCCCACCACCATGTGATGGCGCGTGGACTTTCCCTTGAAAGGATCGGGCGCCGGGGGGGCGGGCGGAGGGGTGTCGGTCATGGCCGTCTACACGTGAACCGTACGGGGATCGCCCCGTCTATAGGCCATCGGCACGAAGAACGCATTAACGGCCTTTGGGCGCCCGTCCCCGGCGCACCGTCATTCGGCAGCGTCGACGGTCGGCAGCCTGTAGTCCGAGAACTGCTCCCTGAGCGCCATCTTCTGGATCTTGCCGGTGGCGGTGTGCGGGATCTCGTCCACGAACACCACGTCGTCCGGCATCCAGAACTTCGCCACGCGGCTTGCGAGGTGATCGAGCACCTGCTCCTTGGTCACTTGCGCGCCGTCCTTTCGCACGATCACGAGGAGAGGCCGCTCGTCCCACTTCGGATGCGCGACGCCGATCACCGCGGCCTCGGCGACGCCGGGGCAGCCCACGGCCTCGTTCTCCAGGTCGATGGAGGAAATCCACTCGCCGCCCGACTTGATCACGTCCTTGGCGCGGTCGGTGATGTGCATGTAGCCGTGCGGGTCCATGGTCGAGACGTCGCCGGTGTCGAAGAAACCCTGCTCGTCGAGGATCTCGCCGCCCTCGCCGCGGAAATAGGAGCGCGCGACGCACGGACCGCGCACCTTGAGGCGGCCGAAGGTCTTGCCGTCCCACGGCAGCGGGTTGTTCGCGTCGTCGGTGATCTTCATCTCGACCGTGAAGGGCGGGTGGCCCTGCTTCAGTTGCAGGTCGATCTTCGCCGCGCCGGTGAGGTGCCGGTACTCCGGCTTGATGGTGCCGCCGGAACCGATGGGGCTCATCTCCGTCATGCCCCAGGCATGGATGACCTCGACCCCGTAATTGTCCTGGAACTTCTCGATCATGGCGCGCGGCACGGCCGAGCCGCCGATGGCGACGCGCTTCAGATGCGTCAGGCGCAGGTCGTGCTTCTCCATGTGCTGCAGCAGCATCAGCCACACGGTCGGCACGGCGGCGGTGAAGGTGACCTTCTCGGTCTCCAGAAGCTCGTAGATCGCCTCGCCGTCCATGCGCGCGCCGGGCATGACGAGGGCGGAGCCGTTCAGCGGCGCGGAGAAGGCGAGCGACCAGCCGTTCGCGTGGAACAGCGGCACCACGGGCATCACCACGTCGTTCATCGAGAGGTTCAGCATGTCGGGCACGCTGACCGCCAGCGCATGCAGCACGTTGGAGCGGTGGGAATAGACGACGCCCTTGGGATTGCCCGTCGTGCCGGAGGTGTAGCACATGCCCGCGGCGGTGTTCTCGTCGAAGGCCGCCCAGGCGAAATCCCCGTCGCCGGGCGCGATCCAGTCCTCGAAGGAGACGAGGTCGAGGGTGGACTGGGGCAAGTCCTCCGGCCCGCAGAGCACGACGACCTTCTCGAGTTTGGGAAGCTGGTCCCTGTTCGCCTCGATGATCGGCACGAAGGGCGCGTCAACGAGAAGGATGCGGTCCTCCGCATGGTTCATGATGTAGACGATCTGGTCGTGGAAGAGACGCGGGTTGACCGTGTGGTAGACCGCGCCGATGCCGAGGATGCCGTACCACGCCTCGAGATGACGGTAGGTGTTGGTCGCCATGGTCGCGACCCGGTCGCCGAAGCCGATCCCGTCGCGGACCAGCGCCTGCGCGACCTTGCGCGCGCGCAGATGGATGTCGGCATAGGTGGTGCGGTGGATCGGCCCCTCGACCGTTCGCGTCACGACCGAGCGCCCGCCGTGGTAGGTGGCGGCGTGGTCGAGGATCTTCGTGCACAGAAGCGGCCAGTCCTGCATCAGCCCGAGCATGGGCATCCCTCCCTCGAAAGCGTGTTCTTGTCGTCGTGGGCCTGATTTAGGCCCGGAACGCGCCGATGTCCAAGGGGGAAGGGGGGAGCTACAGCAGTTGGCGCTCCTCATAGAGCGCCGCGGCCCGCGAGCCTGCGACAACCTCGCGGATGCTGGCGACGTCGGCCTCGGAAAACTCCTTGCGCCATTTCAGCGCCTCGTCGCGCGAGACCCGGTTCACGCCGAAGTAGCGGGAATCGCTGCTGGTCGTGCTCTCGCCCAGGAAGGCGGCGGTCTGGTCGGACCACTCCAGGCCCGCAAAGGCGAAGAGGTCCTGCGCCACGCCGATGGGATCGGCACACAGATCCTCGTAGACGACGGTGCGCGCGTTTGGATTGCCCGCGATCTCGGCCATCGCCTTCTCGTTCTTCACGGCCCAGGCGACAGCCATCTTCTGGGGCTGGCTCATCTGGGAAACCCGTTCGGACGTGAAGCCGAGCGCGCGCGCCTCGGCAAGGCCGCACAGGGCGTCGAGATAGTTCCGGTCCGACATGAGGCCCAGTTTCGCGCCGCGGATCCGCGAGCCGATGTGCCCGCAGGGGTGCCGCACGATGTGGATGAGCCGCATTTCGGGCATCGCGTTCAGAAAGAGACCGGCCCGGCCCATCGAGTTGACGGACTTGACCACCGGAACGGCCTGGGCCGTGCGGGCGAAATCGGGGATCCGCAGGCCCCCGAGGCCCGGCAGACGGCCTGCGGCCTTGCACGCCATGACGGCCCAGCGGTGCGGCGCCTGAAGGAAGCCCGGGCGGTAGGATTTGGGAAATACGGGCAGGCTGCCCGCCGACTTCGGGTCGCGCTGGGACGGCAGCGCACGCAGATAGGCCGCGGCGCGCGCGGCGTGTGTGTCGAATTCTTCCCGTGCGGGGAGAAATGGCAGGAGCGGGTCGTGAAAAGTCGCGTCAGGTTCGTGCCGGTAGAGCGTATCCGGGTGGCTGTCGAAGATCTTCGCCAGCCAGGTGGTGCCCGAGCGGCCGCTGCCGAGAACGAAAATCATGGCGCAAATGGAACTCCGTGCTGAGAGCGATCTGCGTTCATTCGGGCGCCTGCGGGCGGCGAAATCTCACAGTACGTGCAGGCGGAGGCTATGCAGGCAAATTGAAGAAATCATTTATTGCATGAATCAGGGGTTTTGTCTGTGCCATGCGCTTTCCGGTTGCCGGTACCGGCACGATGGCATGCCGTGCGACCGCTTTCCCCGACCCGAAAGCAAACCGGCCCGGGCGGGAGGCGCCGGGCCGGTCGTGCGATCTCGGGAATGCGACGGCGGCGGGAAGAGGCCCGCCCGCCCGGCCATGTGCGGTGCAAGGCCCGGGACGTCTCGACGCCCCCGGCGCGCCCCGCGCGGGCCGTCAGCGGACGTCCAGCGAGGAGGCGTTGATTTTCAAGCCGCCGCCGGGCGTGTAGAGCGTGGCTTCGAGGAACGCCCGGTCGGCATGCATTGCGCCGCCATTGTCGATTCCGATCTGGACCTCGCCGCCCGGATACGTGGTGCCATTGAGCGTCACCGGATCGCCAAACGTCACCGCCATGGAATCGCGGCCGCGCGAACCGCCGTAGAACTCCACATTGTCGAGTGTGGAGACCGAACCGTCCGCCCCGATCAGGACCGCGGCGCCGACGGTCTGCCGCCCCTCGCTGGAATACGCGGACGCATCCGGATATTTCTTGGCGTTGCTGTCGAACAGGGCCAGCCGGTTGCCGTCGCCGAGGTCGACGACGGTGTTCAGGTAAAGACCGTCCGTTCCCGGGGCCGCCGCCTGCGCGGCGTCGGCGACCTGTCCGGCGACGCCCGGCGACAGCGGGCTTCCCAGTTCCGCCGATGCGGCCTGCACGTCGCCCGCCAGGCTGCCGGTCGGGGTGAAGGGCTTCTGGCCCGTAAACTGGCCGGAGGCCGTGATCTCGAGAGGCGCGGCCGCGCCCGAAGTGTCGCCGAGCGCGACCTGGAAGTCGGCACCGCCGGCCGGGGCGATATCCGCGCCCGAACCGAAGTCATCGATGCCACCCGTATTGAAGCCGGCGATAGCCATGGTCCGTTCCTCTTTGTCAAAGCAACCCTGTACAACGCAACCCGCCGGAGGGAGCCTTGCGGCGGGGGCATGGGATCCGGGCAGCGATGTCTTCGAGGAGACGTGGCTGGACACTGACCGGATCGCATGAGCCCCGCGCCGGTCAGACATCCGTTTCGCACGAGTGTCCCTTTTTGTAACAGCCGAATTAACCATGTGCAAGAACTCATTTACAGCCTGGCGGGCCGCATCCCGATGTGCGGAGGCCGTGGCGGGAGGGGCGGCCCCAAGCGCCCCGCGCAGGGCTGATGGCGCGTCCCAAGCGGCTTTACAGGGGACGGGGCCAGCAGAGTAGGATGGCGCCCGCGTCAATTTCACAAAAAGACCGGAGTGCGTGCGATGCCGCTCACCAACATGCAGGTCCGCGACCTGGAAAACGTGGTCCACCCCTATACGCCGCTGCACAAGATCCGCCAGACCGGCCCGATGATGCTGGACAGCGGCAAGGGCATCTTCGTGCGCGACGACCAGGGCAAGGAATATATCGAGGCCATGTCCGGCCTGTGGTGCACCGGCCTGGGCTGGGGCGACGAGGAACTGATCGAGGCGGGCATCGAGCAGCTGAGG
>JAJLJT010000277.1:0-2641 GCA_033844555.1 Alphaproteobacteria bacterium
CACAGCCAGCCGCTGCACGAGGCGGCGGCACCGGTGACCGAGTGGATTGCCTGACCCTGTTGCGGAAAACCCCGGGCGCACGAGGAGTGGGGCGCTGGTGTCCGGGACGAACGACAACCCCCCGCATGACAAGGAGAGTTCGATGACCAGTCAGATCTTCAAGCCGTCGCGGCGCGATGCGCTGCTTCTCGGCCTCGGGACCGCGGTGGCGTCCACGGGCCTTCTGCGGGCGACCACCTCGCTCGCGCAGCAGAGCTTCCAGTGGGGCTCGTCTTCCATCGGATCCACGGGCTACGTGATCATGGAAGGCCTCGCCTCCACCGTGAACCGCCACACCGACCTGCAGAACGCCTCCATGGCGACCTCTGGCGGCACGGAGAACATGCAGCTCTTCCACGAGGGCGTGATCCAGTTCGGCCAGACGACCTCGACCGACTGGCTCCCGGCGTCCAGGGGCGAGGCGCCCTATCCGCAACCGATCACCGTGCACCAGATGTTCGCCTACACGCTGTTCAACTGCACCCCGATGGTGCGCGCCGACAGCGATATCCAGACCCTCGACGACCTGAAGGGCCGGCGCTGCATGCCCTCGCCCGCGGGCTCCTCGACGGCCACCATGTGGCGCGTGCTGTTCGAGGCGGCGGGCATCAAGGACGAGGTCGAGTGGACCTACGGCTCCTGGCGGGAAAGCTACGACGCGCTGCGCGGCGGCGCGGTCGACTGCATCCCGTCGCTGCTGACCAACGGGCGCGCCTCGCCGATCATGTCGGAACTGGCGACGACGGTGCCCGTGCGCATCCTGCCGATCCCGGACGAGGTGATGAAGAAGGCGCGCGCGCTGAACCCCGGCATCTCGCGCGGCATCATCCCGGCGGGCGCGGCCGGCATCGCGGAGGAGACGGGTGCGGCTTCGTTCTCCGGCGTGCTCGGCGCCTCGCCGAACGTGTCGGAGGAGCATGCCTACCAGGTCATCAAGGCGGTCTTCGACAATGCCGAAGAAGTCCGGAACCTCGGCGTCCAGTTCAAGGACATCGCGATCGACTTCGCCGCGGAGTACCTCGTCGCGGGCTTCCCGATCCACAAGGGCGCCGCGCGGTACTTCAAGGAGAAGGGCGTCTGGCGCGACGACATGGTCGAGGGCTGAGGCCCGCGTGACGTCCTGAGGACATCGTTCTAGGCTGGTCATGGGCGGCGTTGCGGCGCCGCCCGTGGCGCTTTCGGGGGAGCCGGGCATGAGCCTGTCGCGCGCTGTCGGAACATATGCGGGGGGTGCCCCGGCCTGGGTGGGGCTGCCGCTGATCCTCGCCTCGCTGGCGTTCGTCGCGGTTCACGTCGTGCAGGTGCTGGAGTACGTGCTGCCCGCCGGGCAGTTCAAGATCGCACACCTGGGCGGCGCGCTGGTCATCGTGTTCCTGGCGATGGCAGGCAAGGCGCCGGGCCTTGCAGGCCGGCTCATCAACGCGGCGCTCGCGGTCGCAGCGACGGTGGCGCTGCTCTATGTCTGGACGGAGCACGAGGCGCTGACCTCCATGCGCTCCTTCCTGCCCAACCGCACCGACTTCTGGATCGCGGTGCTGCTGCTGGGCCTCGCGCTCTGGGCCTGCGTGCGCGAGTGGGGCTGGGTGGTCAGCGCGATTGCCATCGCCGGCCTGCTCTACGGCTATTTCGGGCAATCCATGCCGCAGGGGCTGCTCTACCACGGCGGCATGAGCATCAACCGGCTCGTCGGCTACACCTCCATTCCCTATTTCAGCGGCCTGCTCGGCAACCTGACGGAGCTTTCGGCGGGCACGATCTTCCCCTTCATGCTGCTGGCGGCAGGCCTGACGGCGACGGGCTGCGTCGACTTCATCATGCAGATCGCCTACCGCATCGGCGGCAAGACGCGGGCGGGGCCTGCGCAGATGGCGGTCATCTCGTCCGGCTTCATGGGCATGGTGTCGGGCTCGTCGGTCGCCAACGTCGCCTCCACGGGCGCGCTCACCATTCCGCTGATGAAGCGGGTGGGCTTCTCCGGCCCCTTCGCGGGCGCGGTGGAGGCCGTTGCCTCCACCGGCGGGCAGATCACGCCGCCTGTCATGGGGCTCGCGGCCTTCCTGATCGTCGGCCTGACCGGAATTCCGTTTTCCGAGGTCATCGTCGCGGCGGTGTTCCCGGCGGCGATCTACTACCTCTACCTGATGGTCGCGGTGCACCTGCGCGCGGTGAAGATGGGCGTGAACGCGGCGGGCGACCCGACGGTCGAGGCCGAGCTTGGCACCAGCGAGCCGGTCCTGCGCGCCTGCGCGAGGCATCTGCATTTCTTCGTCGCCATGACCTACCTCGTCGTGGTGCTGATCGCGACGAACCTGCCGGGACGCACCGCGATCGAGGCGACGGGCATCCTGCTCGCCCTCTTCGTCCTGCGGGAACTGGTCTTCGCGTGGCGGGGCGTGGGAGAGATCGCGCGCGGGCTCGGCCACCTGATCGTCGAAATGGCGACCAAGGGCGCGCTCGTCGGCGCGCAGGTCGCGATCGTGGTGGCGGTGATCGGCGTGATGGTGGACATCCTCGCCGTGACGGGCTTCGCGCAGAAGCTGTCGTTCTGGATGCTGGAGCTGGCGGGCGGCAACCTCGCCCTGCTGCTGGCGGTCGCGGCGCT
>JAJLJT010000278.1:0-4711 GCA_033844555.1 Alphaproteobacteria bacterium
CATGTGTTAGGCCTGCCGCCAGCGTTCGTTCTGAGCCAGGATCAAACTCTCACGTTCAATCCAGGCAACCGATCACATGGATCGCTCACAACGCTCAAAGGAACTCCACTCAATCCCAACCAGACCAAAAAGACCCAGCCAAGACCAAACAGAGTACCCACTGAAAACATATGAGCGACCATATAACAGTGCCCATGCACCGCCGCCCACACGTCTCCTCAATCCTCAAATCTGTCAAAGAGCGCGGGGCCGGAGCCCCGAAATCAGGAGGCCGCTTTCTGACCTCTCCGACCCGCACCGTCAAGGGCTTTTTTTTCGGCGTCGCCGCCGCGTCAGCCCCGTCGGTGCGGGCGCGGTGTATAGCCCTGCCTGCCGGGGCTGTAAACAGGAAAAATGCACTTTTTTCCGATATATTCCGATGACGCGGGGGAAGCCCCGGCCAAGCCTCCATGAGCAGGATACCAGCACACGATGAAGCCGTCTGCCCGCCCCCGCATCGGACTTGCACTCGGCGCCGGCATCGCACGGGGCTGGGCGCATATCGGTATCCTGCAGGCGCTCGGAGAGGCCGGGATAAGGCCCCACGTCATCGCCGGCACCTCGATCGGCGCGGTTGCAGGCGCTGCACATGCCGGCGGCGCCCTGCCCGCGCTGGAGGCGTTTGCGCGCAGCCTCACGGCGCGGGGTGTGCTGCGGTATCTCGATGTCCGGCTGGGAAGCGGCGGACTGATCGCCGGCGAGCGCCTGGCCGCCCTGCTGGGAACAGACATTCCCGTGCAACGGATCGAGGAGCTCTCTCCCCGCTTCGTCGCAGTGGCCACCGACCTCGACACGGGTAACGAAGTCTGGTTGACCGAAGGGCCGCTCGTTCCCGCGATCCGCGCCTCCTACGCCCTGCCCGGCGTTTTCCCGCCGGTCGAGATCGACGGCCGACACCTGGTTGACGGCGCCCTGGTGAACCCGGTCCCGGTTTCGGTGTGCCGTGCGCTGGGAGCCGACATCGTGATCGGCGTGACCTTCGACATCCGCCGCGGGATTGCCCGGCATGCCGACACATCGGTTGAGGAGTTCGAGGCGCGCGCCGAAGCCGGAGCCCCCCCGGCCAGCGGAGGCTTGCTCGCCACGACGCGCACGCGCATGCTGCGCCAGATCCTGGGGCGGGGCCGCACGGGACCCGGTCTCTCCACGGTCATGATCAACTCGTTGAGCATCATGCTGGACCGGATCGCCCGCGCCCGCCTGGCCGGAGACCCACCCGACCAGATCATTTCACCGCGAATGGCGCATGTCGGCCTGCTGGACTTCGACAGGGCCGACGCCTCCATACGGGCTGGGCGCGACGCCGTTCGGGAGATCCTGCCCGACCTCAAGGCCCTGATCGCCGCGGCACACTGAGCCTTCGAGCGCGGGTCAGCCCGCGGAGATGTAAGTCTTGAGCGCCTCGGCCTCGGCCGTCGCCTCGGCGATCTTGTATTTCACGACGTCGCCGATCGAAACGAGACCGACGAGACTATCGCCCTCCATCACGGGCGCATGGCGAAAGCGGCCGGAAGTCATCACGCCCATCACCTCGTCGACCGTGTCCTCGCCAATGCAGGTGACGACCTTGCGGGTCATCAGGCTGCCGACATCCATGTCGAGCGCGGCTGCCCCGTGCTCCGCCAGGGCGCGGACGATATCGCGCTCCGAAATGATCCCGGACAGACGCTTGCGGGCGTCGAGAACGACGAGCGCACCGATCCGCTTCTGCGCCAGCAGGCTCACAGCCTCGGCAATTCCGGTATCCGCCAGCACGGTTTCGACCTGCCCGCCCTTTTCCCTCAGGATGGTGGAGATCGCTGTCATGGGCCATTCCTCCCTCTCGGTTCCGGCCCCGAACGCAAGCCGGAGTACCACAAGATGGTGCGGGAGGATTCGGCCTCGCACAATAGGCGCAGTACCGGACCCGCGAGCGCCCGGCCACCGGGCCCCAGCCCCGTGAGCGGTCCCTGCCGCAGCCCGATAGGTGGCCGTCAGATGGAATAGTCGGGTTCGTCGACCGGAATGCTCTGGTCCATCGCGCGCGCCGGCTCGGCACAGCCGGAACGGCCCACGACGCGCGCGGGGACGCCGGCGACGGTCGAATTGGGGGGCACATCGGCCAGCACGACGCTGCCCGACGCCACGCGCGAGCAGTGCCCGACGCGGATGTTTCCAAGAACGCTCGCCCCCGCGCCGATGAGAACGCCGCGGCCGATCTTCGGATGGCGGTCGCCCGCCTCCTTGCCCGTGCCGCCGAGCGTCACGCCGTGGAGAAGCGAGCAATCGTCGCCTACAACCGCCGTCTCGCCGATCACGACGCCCGTCGCATGGTCGATCATGATCCCGCGGCCGATCCGCGCAGCGGGATGGATATCAACGCCGAAGGTCTCCGAAATGCGGCTTTGCAGGTAGCGGGCGAGCGCGCGGCGCCCCCGCTTCCAGAGCCAGTGGGCCGCCCGATAGCTCTGCAGCGCCTGGAACCCTTTGAAATAGAGGAGCGGATCGAGATAGGCGGCGCAGGCCGGATCCCGGTCGAATACAGCGACGACGTCGGCACGAACGGCATGGGCGATCCGGGGGTCGTCGCCGAATGCCTCGTCGAACACGGCGCGCAGCGCCATCGACCTCATGTCCTCGTTCGCAAGCTTGTGAGCGAGCGTGTAGGACAGCGCCGATTCAAGCGAGGCGTGGGACAGGACGGTCGCGTGAATGAGGCTGGCGAGCAACGGCTCTGCCTGAACCTGAACCTCCGCCTCCTCCCGGACGCGCGACCAGACGGGATCGAGTTCCTTCAACTCGGCGCGGCGGCCTTCGACGTTGAAGCCGATCTGCGTGCTTTTCCCGGCGGTCATGGCTCAGATCCCTGACATGGCAACGCGTCAGACGAAAATGGGGTCCGGCGTGCGCCGGTCAAGCATATCCCTCGACGATGATCAGGTCGGACACCGCCGCCTGCTGGCGGTATTTCGCCGCGTCCTGATAGGTCTTCGACTCATAGCATGCGCGCGCGGTCTCGACGGAGTCGAACTCGATCACGACATTGCGAGCGCGCCCCTCGCCCTCGCGCACCTCCATCGGGCCGCCGCGGACGATGAACCGGGCGCCGTATTCCTTGAACGCGGGCGCCGCGCCCTCCACGTACTTCTTGTACGTTTCGGGATCCTGCACGTCGACCCGCGCGATCCAGTAGCCCTTCGGCATCCGTCCCTCTCCCGTCGAATCCCCGCCGCTTGCACGCAGCTGTCGTGGCCGGCACGATAGCCCGATGACACCGGAAAAGGCCAGAGCAAGACTGATCGCACGCCGCGAGGAGATCCTCGACGGCGACATCAACGCCGATGCGCGCGACACGGTCGAACTGGACCAGACGAGCGTCGGCAGACTGTCGCGGATGGACGCGTTGCAGGGTCAGGCCATGGCGCAGGCCGCGCGGCGGCGGGCCGAAGCGGACCTGAAGCGGATCGAGACGGCGCTCGCGCGGCTCGACGCCGGCGAATGGGGCCGGTGCACCGATTGCGGCGACGAGATCGCGCCGCGCCGCCTCGAAATCGATCCCGCGATCGCGCTGTGCCGCGAGTGCGCCCGCTAGGGGGGCGCTGTCCCCGTCGCGTCCCGGCAGACGGCAATCGCGCGACGGAGCCTGCGGTAATCGTCGATCGCGCGGACGAGGACGGAACCATCGGGCAGCACCGCGATCTCGGCGGCAAGCCGCTCTGAAAACCCGGGCTCGTAGGAAGCCAGCGGCAGGCAGACGCCCGGCGCCTCAAATGCCGGCGGCGCGCAACTCCCGGATAAGAGCGTCGCGATCAAGGGGAGGAAGGATCGCCATCTCCGCCATCCGGCGCTGAAGACGGAGCGCGCGCTCGGCTTCGTCTGCCACGGCCTCCGCCCGGCCTGCCCGGCGGCCAAGCCGCCAGGCAATCCAGAGCGCGAGGCCATGACTGGCGACGAGCGCAAGGACAAGGGAGAGGCCGGACACGCGCTCACTCCCGCGGCTGGCCAGCCCGATTGGCCGGCTGGTCCTTGGCACGGCCGATATTGAGCGCCAGCACCTCGACGATACGGTAGAGCTTGCCCGCGATCTCGTCGTCGCGCGGCGTGGGCGTAAGCGCCGTGATGGCCGACGCGGCGGCGACAAGGCCGAGGATGGCAGTGAGCCAGGCCGGGACGGCCTCGACGACGGTCAGGATCAGGTCCATCGGGATACTCCTTCGTTGACATGGGTGGGGAAAGGGCACGGGCGTCAGGGAACGTCCGTGTAGAAGACGTGGCGGCCGATCATCGCGGTCGGGCGCGCGCCGCGGGTCCAGTGCGGCTCGATCCGGTGGTTGTGGTAGTGGGTCGCCCCGCCCGTCGGGTCGGGAACCGCGGCGTGCAGTACGCGGCAGGCGACGGCGAAAGCGTCGGCGAAGGCGGCATCGGCAAACCCCGCCGCAAGCATCGGCGCGCGGTTCGGATCCTTCGCGTTCCAGCAGGAGAACTGCCAGCGCGCCTTGCACGCGCCAGCAAGCGTACCGTCGCCGAAGAGCGGGTGCGGTCTGCCGGTGCGGGCCATCCGCTCAGCCGCGAGGGCGGCCCGGTTGCGGATCACCCAGGCGACAGCGGTGCGCCCCTCGGGCGCCTCGCCGCGGGCCTCGCCCCAGATGGTGCGGGCGAAGGCATCCATATCCTCGGGCCGGATGGAGGCGGC
>JAJLJT010000279.1:0-3266 GCA_033844555.1 Alphaproteobacteria bacterium
TCTGGCTCCGACCCGCCAAGCTGCAAGGCGACCGGCTGCTCCACCGGATCGAAGCCCAGAAGGCGCGCGCGGTCGCCGCGGATCGCGGCGTCGGCCACCACCCTCTCGGTATAGAGCAGCGTCCGGCGCGAGATCATCCGCGCCATCCGCCGATAGTGCCGGTCCGTCCACTCCATCATCGGCGCGACGGAGAGTCGGCGGGAGAGTCGTAGCGTCATCTCACGCGACCGCCGGTTCGGTGAGGTCCTCGAGCAGGGTGGCGAGTTCCGCCGCGCTTGCCTCCACGCTCTTGTGGCTCGTGTCGAGGCGGGCCTCGGCGCGGGAGTAGAGCCGCTCGCGCGCGTCCAGGATCGCGCGCAACTCGTCCATAGCCGAGGGGTTGCCCGCCATCGGGCGGCGGTCGCCCTGCGCGCGCACCCGCTCCATATGCTCCTCGGGCGTCGCGCGCAGCCAGACCGTGTGGAAGGCGTCGAGCAGCATCTCGAACGTCTCCGGCTCCGCCACGATGCCGCCCGCCACCGCCAGCACGCAGGCCCGGTGCCGCGCGACGACCAGCTTGAGGCAGCGCTGCTCCAGCCGCCGGTAGCCGTCCTGGCCGTAGAGCGAGAAGATCTCCGCGATGGCGAGGCCGCTCTCGGCCTCGATCTCCCTGTTGAGTTCGACGAAGGGCAGGCCCATCCGCTCCGCCACCGCGCGGCCCAGCGTGGACTTACCCGCCCCGCGCAAGCCGATCAGCGCGAACCGCCCGGCCTTCAGGCCGCCGCCGCCGCGCCGCATCTCGGTCAGGATGGCCGACAGCCGCGCCCGCTCCTCCGGCGTGGCCTGGCGCACGGCATCGAGGAGGGAGAGAAGCTCCGCATCGCCCGCGCCGCCGGATTCGTCGACGAAATCCTCCAGCCGCCGCCCGGTCGCGCGCGCCACCTGCCGCAGCAACAGGATGGAGATGTTGCCCGCGCCCGTCTCAAGCTGCGCGAGGTAGCGCTCCGACACGCCCGAGGCCTGCGCCAGCATCTTGCGCGACATGGAAAGCCGCGTGCGCGCGGTGCGCACCCGCTGGCCGACGAGCGCGAGGAAGGCCGCATCGTCCGATGCACCCTCGCCCGCCCGCACCGATGGCGCGGTCATGCCTGCCGCGGATGTGCTCGCCGGTCTCGCCACTGCTCTCGCCCCTTGCCCGCCCGGTTCGCACGCGGAACCGGCACTATATCGCATCCTTGTGGCCCAAGCCGCGCGAATTGACAAGGCAGCGCGGCGCGAACCTCAATAGGTCTCGACGTGATAACGCCCGCTTGCGCGCATCTCCGGCTTGATCGCGGCCCAGTCGAGGCCGTGCTTGCGGCAGATGTCGGCCAGCGCCTCGTCCACGCCCGTCTCCATGCCCTTGAGCCCGCAGATGTAGATGTGCGTCCTGTCGGAGGTCAGCAGCCCGCTCAACGCCTCGCCGTTCACGCGCATCCGGTCCTGCACGTATTCCTTCGGGCTGTCCGGCACGCGCGAATAGACGAGGTGCTGCTCCATCAGCGCGGGGGGCACCTTCTTCAGCGGCCCGAAATAGGGAAGCTCGCCGGGCGTGCGCGCGCCGAAATAGAGGATCAGCTTGCCGGGCGCGCCGGGCATGGCGCGGCGGCGGCGCTCGGTGAACGCGCGGAAGGGCGCCGAGCCCGTGCCCGTGCAGATCATCACGATGTTGGCGGAGGGGTCGTTCGGCATCAGGAAAGTGCCGCCGAACGGGCCCGTCACCTGCACCTCGTCGCCCTTCTTCAGGTCGCAGAGGTAGTTGGAGCACACGCCCCCTTCCTCCCGCTTCACGGTGAGGGCGAGGTTGTTGGCGTTGCGCTTCTCCCCGTCGCGGGCGCTCGCGACCGAATAGAGGCGGATGTCGTGCGGGCGGCCGTCGGGCTTCGTCCCCGGCGGCACGATGCCGACGCTCTGCCCCTCCAGCACGGGAAACACCTGCTCCCCGAAGGACAGGATGATGTGGCGGACGTCGCTCCCCGTCCCCTCGTCGGTGATGCGATAATTGCCCTGCACCTTCGCGACCGCGGGCCGTGTGCGGGAATAGAGGTTGATCGAGGGCTTGTCGGCGCTGGCGGGCGCGGCAGGCTTGCCGCCGGTGCCCTCATGCGCGCGGGCGAGCAGCGCGCTGATCTCGTCCTCCATCGCCTCGGCGAGCGCGCCGGTATCCGCCTCGCCCAGGTCCTGCTGCTCGGGCAGTTCGTCCCAGGAGAACTGGTCTTCCAGCGAATAGGGCTCCATCACCATGCGCCAGTTGTCGATGGAGCCCGTGGGGCACGGCGCGATGCAGTCCATGCAGTAGTTGCACTTGGACGCGTCCACGACGACGTTGTTGTCGTCGTGGGTGATCGCGTCGATCGGGCACATCTCCTCGCAGGTGTAGCACCGGATGCAGATTTCCGGGTCGATCAGGTGTTGCTTGATCGGGGTCTTCTGTGGCGCGTTCATCGCAAGGTGTCCCGCTCGGTCCGGCAAGGTCAGGCGTGCAGGCGCACGTACTCGAAATCGCCGGGCTGGTTGTCGATCCCGACCTTCGGCGCGGCGATCCAGCCCGCGTACTGCCCCGGCTCGGACACCGGCGTCATCAGCGAGTGGATGAAGTCTCCATCGGCCTTCGACGGCAGCCACTTGTCGCGGTTGGCGTCCCATTCGGCCTTGGAGATCACCTTGCCCTCCGGCGTCACATGGACGTTCGCGAAGGCGCCGATATGGCGGTGGAACGCCTCGTGCGGCAGGGTCAGGCGGAAGTTGACGCCCGCCTTCTCGATGATCTTGTTCCAGCGCTCCACGCCCTTGGCGGCGTCCTTCGCATAGTCGTCGCGCAGGCGCATGTTGAGCGCGGTGAGCGCGGGCTCCTCCACCAGCTTCACCTCGCCGTCGACCAGCTTGAGAACCGGATAGGTCGCGTTCAGCAGGCGGTGGTCGTCGTCGATCTTCGTCTCCTGGTAGCGGCCCTTGAGGCCCGCGTTGAACGCGTTCGCGGCGTTCGTGGAGACCTCCGACCCGAAGAGGTCGAGCGACAGCGTATAGTGCAGGTTCGCCTTCTTCTGGATCGTCGGCAGGTCGATGACGCCCAGCGCGCGCACCTTCCCGATGTCGTAGGGGTCGGCGATGCCCGCCTCGTTCATCGCCTCGCAGGTGCGCTGGATGGTGCGGCCCACGCCCGTCTCGCCCACGAACATGTGGTGGGCCTCCTCGGTCAGCATGAAGCGGCAGGTGCGCGACAGCGGGTCGAAGCCCGACTGCGCGAG
>JAJLJT010000280.1:0-7247 GCA_033844555.1 Alphaproteobacteria bacterium
CCCAATGCAGGCTGCCCTGCGACGCGCGACATGCTCGCCCGCATGGACATGCCCGTTTCCGCGGCGCCCGGCCGCGCCGCAAACTGACGGAGGCAGCGATGCACGACTTCCTTTTCGGCATCTATCCCTACATCGCGCTGAGCGTGCTGGCGCTCGGCTCCATCGCGCGCTACGAGCGCGACCCCTTCACCTGGAAGACAAGCTCCAGCCAGTTGCTGCGGCGCCGTCAGCTGGTGATCGGCTCGGTGCTGTTCCATGTCGGCGTGCTGGTGGTGTTCTTCGGCCATCTCGTCGGCCTGCTGACCCCGATCGCCTTCTTCGACATGCTGGGCATCAGCCATGGCGCCAAGCAGATCCTCGCCATCGTCGTCGGCGGGGTCGCGGGCGTGATGGCGCTGGTCGGCGGGCTGATGCTGCTGCACCGCCGCTTGTTCGATCCGCGCATCCGGGCAACCTCGCGCTTTGCGGACATCGCCATTCTCGCGCTGCTGGTGGCGCAACTGGTGATCGGCATCGGCACGATCTTCATCTCGCTGCAGCACCTCGACGGCTACGAGATGGTGAAGTTCATGGCCTGGGCGCAGGGCATCTTCACGTTCGAGGCGGGGGCGGCAGCCTATATTTCCGACGCGCACTGGCTCTTCAAGCTGCACCTGTTCCTCGGGCTCACCATCTTCCTCGTGTTCCCGTTCACGCGCCTGGTGCACATGCTGTCGGCGCCGGTCCGCTTCCTGTGGCGGCCGGGCTACCAGGTCGTGCGCTCGCGCCGCACCGCCCCGCTGCCGCCGCGCGGCCGCGCCATGCCCGAACCCTCGGAGTAGTGACCATGAACAAGCCGCTCTTTCCCGATGTCGTGGTCAATGGCGTGACGATTCCGGCGCGCGCCATCGCAGCGGAGGCGCAGAACCATGCCGCGCCGAAGGGCAAGCCCGGCTGGGCGTGGCATGCGGCGGCGCGCGCGCTCGCCGTGCGCGAACTGCTCCGCCAGGAGGCGGCGCGGGCCGGGATCGCGCCCGAGCCCCGCACGCTTCCGGGCGGGCGTATCGAGACGGACGAGGAGGCCGCGCTCCGGGTGCTCCTCGACCAGAACCTGTCCGCTTCGCCGCCCGGGCGAGGGGAGGTGCGTGCCGTCTATGACGCGAACCCCGAACGGTTCGTCTCGCCCGCGCTGTTCGAGGCCTCCCACATCCTCTTCGCCGACGACCCCCGCGACGTGACCGCGCGTCCAAGGGCCCGCAAGCGGGCGGCGGCCGTGCTGGCCGAGATCGCCCGCGACCCGGGTGCGTTCGGGCGGATCGCCCGCGCCGAGAGCGATTGCCCGTCGCGGGAGAACGGCGGCATGCTCGGCCAGTTGGCGGAGGGCGACACGGTGCCGGAGTTCGAGGCCGTGCTGAAGGCGATCGAGCCCGGCACGGTGGCGCCCGAGCCGGTCGAGACGCGCTACGGCGTGCATGTTCTGCGCCTCGACGCCCGCGCCGACGGGGCCGTCCTGCCGTTCGAGGCGGTGCGCGACCGCATCGCCGCGGCCATCGAGCGCAAGCGCTGGGCGGAACAGGCGCGTGCTCTCGTCCAGCGGCTGGCCGAGGCCGCGCAGATCGAAGGGGTCAGGTTGCCCGCGGCCGGAGAGGCCGGCCGCGCCCCCTGATCGCATCAGTCGTGGCGGTCGCGAAGCTCCGCCCGGAGCGTCTCGAGTTCGGTGCGATAGGCCTCCGCGTCTCCGAACTCGACGAATGCCGGATAGCGCGCGTGAGCGCCCGCGAGGCGTTGTGCGTGCTTGATGGGGCACCAGTATTGCTCGGTCCGGGAGGCGATCTCGCGCACATAGGCGATCAGGCCGTTGGCATAGGCGCAATAGGCGCAGTTCAGCTTCTCGACCGCGTTGAGGTAGCCGAGCGCGTGCCGGTCGAAGACGATGTAGTCGCGCCGCCTCACCTTCGCGATGCGATAGACCGGAAAGCAGACCGCCTGGTAGACCGTCACGAAGAGGTCGAGCAGCAGGAGCGGAACGATCACCGCATAGATGAACGGCGCGGTCAGGATCACCAGCGGCTGCGCGCCGGCGACATAGCTCAGGACGCGCGTGCGCAGCGCCCTGTGACGGGCGAGGATCTCTTCCTCGAAGACGATCCGCCCGCGTTCCACCCGGTACTCGAGTTCCGCCTGGCGTGCGGCGACTTCCGCCTCCAGTTCGTCCTCCAGATGGCGGATGCGCTCCATCAGCTCCGAAATGCGGCTGGACATCGTGAGGGACTCCCTGGTTGCGGGGCGGGGCCAGGCCGGCTCTCCGTCAGCCGCCGAGATCCTTGCGCAACAGCGCCGCACCCGCGGCGAGGGCGCGCAGCTTGCCCCTGGCCACCTCGCGGGGCAGGGGGGCCATGCCGCAGTTGGTGCACGCCTGGACCCGGTGCGGATCGGCGTGCTTCAGGGCCTCGCGCAGGGTTGCGGCGACCTGCTCCGGCGTTTCGACCTCGCGGCTGGCGACGTCGATCGCGCCCACGAGCAGTTCCTTGTCCGGCAGCAGACCGATCAGCGAGACGGGCACATGGCTGTTGGCGCATTCGAGCGAGACCTGGTCGATGCGGCTGGCGTTCAGCGCGGGGAAGATCTCCTCGTACTGCCGCCATTCGTCGCCGAGCGTCTTCTTCCAGTCGATGTTGGCCTGGATGCCGTAGCCATAGCAGATGTGGACCGCCGTCTTGCACTTCAGGCCCTGTGCCGCGCGTTCCAGCGCCGCGACGCCCCACGCCTTCACGTCCTTCATGAACACGTTGAACGCAGGCTCGTCGAACTGGACCACGTCGGCGCCCAGCGCCTCGAGTTCGCGGGCTTCCTCGTTGAGGATCTCCGCAAACGCCATCGCCATCTCGGGCCGGTCGCGGTAATGGCCGTTGGCGATGGTGTCGCAGATCGTCATGGGGCCGGGCAGGGTGACCTTCAGCCCGCGCTGCGTGTGCGGGCGGATGTACGCGACCTCCGCGCTGTGCACCGGACCCTTGCGCCGCACCGGCCCTGTCACGGTCGGCACGTCCACGACATAGCGGTTGTCGCGGATGCCCATCTTGGTCTTCTTCTGCCAGTCGATGCCCTCGACCTTCTCCAGGAAGCCGTGGACGAAATGGACGCGGAACTGCTCGCCCTCCGTCACGATGTCGATGCCCGCGTCCTCCTGCTCCTTGATCCAGAGCAGGGCGGCGTCGCGCTGCGCGTCGACGAGGTTCTGCCCCTCGAACTTCCAGGGGGCCCAGAGTTTCTCCGGTTCCGCCAGCCAGAACGGCTTCGGCAGGCTCCCCGCGATTGTTGTTTTCAGCATCCCCGCATCTCCCTTGCGTGCGTGTTCTTCGGAGCCATGACATGCGCCCCGGCAGGCGTTTGTCCAGTTCCCGCGGCGGAGATCATCCTCGCGCGGCCTCGAAGCCCGCGACAAGGTCCAGCAACTCGGTCGTGATCGCGTCCTGCCGCATCTTGCGGTAGGTGGCACCAAGATCGCTCAACCGCTCATCGATGTTGCGCTCTGCCGCCTGCATGGCCGCCAGCCGGGTGGCATGTTCGCACGCCAGCGAGTCCGCGCCCGCCCGGTATATGCCTGCGTACATGAGTTGCCGGGCAAGCGCGGCGAAGAGCTGGTCTCCCGGCATCGTGAACATCGGCAGGCCGCGCGCCGGCCATGTCCCGGCGGCGAGCCGCGAAAGGTAAGCCGCGGACAAGGGCGCCACGGCGCGGGAGCCGGGGCGTGCGCGCGCCTCGGGCGTCCTGCGGTTGAAATAGACGCGGATGGCGGTCACACCCTCATGCGTCCGCCAGTCCTCGAGCTGGATCAGGATCGCCTGCGCCATGCGAACCAGGCCGTCGGCGGACCCCGGCAGCATGTCCACCGTGTCCGGCACGCGGCCCAGCCCTGCGAGCCGGTCGGCGACGCGCACGCCGACGGCGAGAAGCAGGGGACGCGCCTCGCGGCGATGCCCGCGTGCGTCGATGTCGCGGTCGGCGAAGTTTGCGACCGCCTCGTTGAACCGGCCGCATAGCCCCCGGTCGGACCCGATCACCACGGCGGCCCTGCGACCCGGCGGTAGCGGTGCGCCGGGCACGGGGGCGGAGGCCGAGCCCAGCACCACGCGCAGGCCAAGCTCGACCGTGCGCTGATACTCGTGCATGGCGGCCGCAGCCCGTTCGTACTGGCGAATGCTGACGGCGGAGAGCGCCTTCATGGTGCGGACGATGTCGCGTATCTCGTCTGTCGTCTCGATGCGCGCGCCAAGTGCTTCAAGCGTGTCCAACGGGGCCTCCGTTCGGCTCGATGAAGCCACCGGACGCCAACGCGTCGCGCAGGGCGTCGAGGATCGCGTCCTTCGTCTCGCGCGTCAGCGGTGCGCCGGTGTCGAGGGTGTCGGCGATGCCGCCTGGGCCGCGCCGGACACGCGCCCGGATCGCGTTTTCCGCATCGCGGCATCGGCCGAGCGCAACCTCGTCGAGCACGCCCTCGGTGGCGGCTAGCAGAACCGCGATCTGTTCGGCCACGCTCAGGTGATCGCGCTCGTCCTGCCGGAGCACCTCGCGCACGCGCCGGCCGCGGTCGAGCGTGCGGCGGGTCTCCGCGTCGAGCTGCGTCCCGAAGCGGGCGAATGTCTCCAGCTCCTCGAACTGGGCGTAGGCGAGCCGCAGGTCGCCCGCGACCGCGCGATAGGCGGGGCGTTGCGCCTTTCCGCCGACCCGCGACACCGATTTGCCGATGTCGACTGCAGGCAGCTGGCCGCGCGCGAACAGCGCCGGCGAAAGATAGACCTGGCCGTCGGTGATCGAGATCAGGTTCGTCGGGATATAGGCGGACATGTTCTGCGCCTGCGTCTCGATGACCGGCAGCGCCGTCAGCGAACCGCCGCCGTGCTCCTCCCGAAGGTGTGTCGCGCGCTCCAGCAGGCGGGCATGGATATGGAAGATGTCGCCCGGATAGGCCTCCCGCCCGGGCGGACGGCGCAACAGGAGCGACAGTTCGCGGTAGGCGCGGGCATGACGGGTGAGATCGTCATAGACGATCAGCACGTCGGCGCCCCGGTCCATGAAGGCCTCCGCCATTGCGGTGGCGGCATAGGGCGCGAGAAACTGCAGGCCGGGCGCGTCTTCGCCACCCGCCACGACAATGATGGTCCGCTCGAGCGCGCCGGCCTCCCGCAGGGTCTCGACCACCCGCGAGACGGACGCGGCGCGCTGCCCGATCGCGCAATAGACCGAGATCACACCCGTGTCCCGCTGGTTCAGGATGGTGTCGAGCGCGATGGAGGTCTTGCCGGTTTGACGGTCGCCCATGATGAGCTCCCGCTGTCCCCGGCCGATGGGCACGGTCGCGTCGATCGCCTTGATGCCGGTCTGGAGCGGGGCCGCCACGGGTGCGCGATGCAGGATCGGCGGCGCTGGACGCTCCACCGGGCGGCGTTCGCTCGCCGCGATGCGGCCCAGGCCGTCGAGCGGGCGGCCCAGCGGATCGACGATGCGGCCCAGCAGGGCGTCCCCGACGGGCGTGTCGGTCACGCGGCCGGTGCGCCGGGCATGTGCGCCCTCGCGCACGTCCTCCGCCGGTCCCAGCAGGACGATGCCCGCCTCATCCAGATCGAGGTCGCTGGCCATGCCCTGAAGTCCGCCCGGGAAGCTGAGGAGTTCGCCCGCGGCAAGTTCCGAGAATCCGGTGACGATCGCCACGCCGTTGCCGACGCGGACCACATGGCCGACTTCTGACGTCTCGATCTGCGGACGGGCAGCGCCCGTCACCCGGCCGAGGTCGGCAAACAGGTCGGAAACGACACCCTTCAGGCCCGTCATGCTGCGTCCCTCACGTGCCGTCGGGTGGGGCGGTCTCTGGCGATTGGCCGCCCAGCGTCCGGTTCACGGCGTCTTCCAGCCGGTCGAGATGGGCCGCGAGCGTCCACTCCACGCTCTGGCCGTCCGCTTGCAGGCGCACGCCCATGAGCAGGTCGGGCGCAGTCGCGTAGACGACCTCGCCCTTCGTGCCGGTCAGCATATGCACCGCCCGCGTGATCCGCGACCGGACCGTTTGCGGCAGGTCGAAGGCGCTCTCGATCCGCACCTTGCCGCCGTCGCTGGCCACGGCGCGTGCCAGGCGCCTGGCCACCGCTGGCTCCACGCCGGACAGTTTCTCGATGAACCGCTCCGCCACACGGGCGTTGAGATCGGCGTCGGCGAGATCGCGCAGCACGTCGCGGGCCAGCTGGTGGATGTGCTGGGCGGCGGCGCGGCGCAGATCGTCGAGGAAGTCCTGCCGGTCCCTCTCGACTTCCGCGTGCCAGCTCTTGCGCTCTTCCGCGGCGGCGGCCCGCGCTTCGGAGTCGAGATGCGCCTTGAGCGCACGAGCCTCTGCACGGGCCTCTTCGAGAATGGCATCGCGATCGCGCTCCAGGTCCGCGCGGGCGGCCTTCAGCGCCTCCGCCTCCTCCTCGGCGGCGCCGCGCGCCCGGGCCGCATCCGCGAGGCGCGCTGCGATCCTGTCCTCGCGCCGGGCCATCGCGCGCGTGATCGGGCCGTAGAGCACGCGCTGCAACAGCCACACCAGGACGAGGAAATTGACGGCCTGCGCGGCGACCGTGACCCAGTCGATCTCCATGGCCTCAGCCGCCCGGCGCTGTCGTGGCGGTTTCGACGAACGGGTTTGCGAACAGCAGGATCATCGAAACCACGAAGCAGTAGATCGCCGTGGATTCGATCATGGCGAGGCTCACGAACAGGGTGCGGGTGATGGTGTTCGCCTCGTCGGGCTGCTGCGCGATGGCGGCCAACGCCTGTGCGGCGGCCCGCGCCTCGCCCAGGGCCGGGCCGATCGAGCCCACCGCGATCGTGAGGCCCGCGGTCAGGATCGAGACGGCGGCGATCAGGTCTGATGCGTCCATGGGTCGTTCTCCGTTCGCTCGGGGGAAGGGGGCGTGCCGCGGCCGGTGTCATCTCCGCCGCCGATGTGGGCGCGTGTCGCCG
The DNA here is from genome assembly GCA_033844555.1 of Alphaproteobacteria bacterium. Taxonomy (GTDB): domain Bacteria; phylum Pseudomonadota; class Alphaproteobacteria; order Futianiales; family Futianiaceae; genus Futiania. Next base: position 6,976 of record JAJLJT010000280.1, read on the forward strand.
ACGCGATGTACACCATGGCGAGGATGGCGAAGATGTAGGCCTGCACGAATCCGGTGATGAGGCCGAGCAACTGCATGACCACGGGGAAGACGAAGGGCGCGATGCCGATCAGGACGCCCGCGATCACGGTGCCGCTCATCACGTTGCCATAGAGCCGGATCGCGAGCGCGATCGTGCGCGAGATCTCGCCCAGAATGTTGAACGGCAGCATCAGCAGGGTGGGGCGCGCGTAGCCGCGCAGGTAGCGGCCGAGCCCCCGGCGCCGGATGCCA
>JAJLJT010000281.1:0-7365 GCA_033844555.1 Alphaproteobacteria bacterium
GAGCAGGCCGGGACATGTCGTGCGAAGGATTTCGGCGGCGGCCAGGAGGTGCGCGTGTCCCTTCACGGGCGTCAGGCGCGCGATGCAGCCAACGACGGACCGATGCCCGCGTGCCTCCAGCAAGGCGCGCCAGCGGGCGTCTGGCGACCGTGGAGCAAAGGCCGTGAGGTTCACGCCATTGCGGATCACCTCGCACCGGGACACCCAGCCTTCGGCGACGAGGCTGCGCGCGAGTTCCGCCGAGACGGCCGTGCAGCGCGCTACGCCAAGGCTCGCCGCCCGCGTCGCACGCCGCCCCCATCCAGTCGGTGCCGCGGGCCAGGTGTGAAAGGTCCCGATGACACGAAAGCGGCGCGGCCCCGGCACCAGCGCCGCAAGCCCGGCATGGAACACGGCCGTGTCGTTATGCGCATGGAGGATATCGGCGCGGAAGACCTTGGCGTGCCTGCGCAGCGCGAGTGCGTAGCGCAGGTCCACGCCTGGGCGGCGGGGCAAGTGCGTCCAGGGAACCTCCCCCGGATCGAGGTCGGACTCGGGCCCCTCGAACCCGGTATCGAACAGGGCAAGCGCGTGCACGTCACCTGCTGCGATCCCCCGGCGCGCCAAGTCTAGAACGGCGCGTTCCCGTCCTCCGATCCGCAAGCCGTTCATCAGGTGGAGGATGCGCAATGGTGACTAATCCACTCTTTCCGCAGACACCGATGGTGCTTCCCAGAAATATTACCGTCGAACCGAGTCGGCTGGCCATATCTGGTGCAACGGCTCGAATAGACCGTCGTCGCCATCAAGCTCTGGCCAATGCGATCACGCTTGCGCGCTTCTACCTGCGGGAGGCCCAGCCCCGCCGTTCCCCCCGCGCGCTCTCAGTCCCCCGGGGCGGACCTGAGATGGCGGAGACCCTCGCTGAGGCCACCCGCCAGCAGCCCGATGTCGTAGGAGTAGGAGACCATCCGGAAGCCTTTGGACATCCAGTGCCGGCCTATCTCGACGGTCGGCGCCATGCAGGCCGCGAACTTGCCGTGCCGTTTGCAGGCCGTGAGCAGGGCGTCCACCGCCGCCTCGATCCGCGCATGGTCCGTCTGCCCCGGAATGCCCATCGACAGTGACAGGTCGAACTGCCCGAGGTGCGCGCCGTGCACCCCGTCGACCGCCAGGATCTCGTCGACATTGGCGACGCCCTTCTCGGTCTCGATCATGGCCAGCACGATGGTCCGGTCCTCCGCCACCCGCATCTTTTCCGCGATGTCGCCGGCGGCATAGTCGTCGTGCGCGCCGCCGAACATGGCGCCGCGGACGCCCCTCGGCGGGTAGCGGGTCCAGGAGACGAGCTCGGCGGCTTCCTCCGCGCTCTCGACCATCGGGAACATCAGGCCCATCGCTCCCAGATCCAGCAGGCGCGCGGCGAACTGATACTGCTTGCCGGGCGGGCGCACGAACGGCACGAGGTCCAGCCCACGCGCATAGGCGAACTGGCGCTTCATCTCCTCCACCGAGATCCCGCTGTGCTCCATGTCGTAGAGCGCGTATTCGGCGCCCGCGGCCGAGAGGATGGCGGGCAGTCCGGGCGCCACAAGCTCGAACACCATGGTTCCGAACGCCGCCTCGCCGCGCTGGAGCTTTTCCTTGACCGGGTTGGTGCGCATCAGCGTGCGCCCTCCTTCGCGGCTTCCGCCTTGCGGAAGCGATGCAGGCAATCCTCGTCGAGCGGCACGATGGGCGAGAAGTCGCGCGCCGCGAGATACTCCGGCCGGGCGAAGGTCTCCCCGCGATTGTCGACCGTGCAGACATTGAGATAGAGGATCACCCGGCGTAGCGGCGTGATGTTCACCGTCGAGCCGTGTACCACGTTCATGTTCATGAACAGCACCGAACCCGCGGGTCCGGTGATCGCCTCCAGCCCGTTCTCGCGGATCAGCGCGTCGAGCGTCTCCAGCGGGATGTCGTAGCGGTACTTCGCCGCGGCGTCGTGATCCTCGGCCTCGGTATTGACGCGCGCCTCCTGCACGATGCCTGCGTGCTGCGTATGCGGCACGAGCATCAGCGGCGCGTTGCAGGCCGTCACCTCGTCGAGCAGGATCGAGATCATCAGACCCTTCGGCTCCGGCACGCCATCGACCCTGTGATAGGTGCCGAAGTCCTGATGCCAGTCGACGATGGCGCCGCCCATCTGCTTCACGTTCACGCGCGACTGGTGCACGTAGATGTGGTTGCCGAGGATCTGCTCGGCGAGCTTTACCAGGCGCGGGTGACGGGAGAGGGCGCGGAAGCGCTCGTCGATCAGGTGCATGCCATAGACGACGTGCGGCTCGCCGTTCTTCTCGCGCTTGACCTCGGGCCCGTCGCGCTGGCCGACCTCGCGCACCGCCTCGTCGAGCACGGCAAGCTCCTCGGCATCGAGCAGGTTCGGGACCAGCACATAGCCCTTGTCGTTGTATTCCGCGATCTGTTCAGGGGTGAGTTGCATGGGTCTTGTCCTTTCACTTGAGAGGGCGCGCGCCGCCAGCCATCAGCCCACCAGCCACAGCGCCAGCGGCGGCCAGAACAGCAGCACGCCGAGCGCGACGATCTGGAGGGCGATGAACGGCATCATCGCGGCGAAGATTTCCTGCAGCGTGACGTCGGGCGGGGCCACGCTCTTCAGGAAGAAGGCCGCCGGCCCGAACGGCGGGCTGAGATAGGCGATCTGGACGTTCAGGCAGAACAGCACCCCGAACCACACGGGGTCGAAGCCCAGCTCGTTCACCAGCGGCACGAAGATCGGCATGGTCAGCAGGCAGATGCCGATCCAGTCCATCACCGTGCCGAGCACAAAGACGATCAGCATCATCACCATGATGATGCCGAGCGGACTGAGCGGCAGACCCGCCATGAGGCCCGCCACGAACTTCGTCCCGCCGATCAGGCCGTAGACGCCGATCAGCGCGCTCGCACCGAAGGTCAGCCACAGGATGGTGCCGCAGATCCGCATGGTCTGACGCAGCACGGCGACCATCAGTTCGACCGTCAGCGCGTTGCGCACCGCCGCGCAGATCATGGCCCCCGCAACGCCCACGGCGGCCGCTTCGCTGACCGAGGCGACGCCGCCATAGATGCTGCCGAGGACAAGGGCGGCGACGCCCACCGGCAGGACCAGCCCGCGCAGCAGCGCGATCTTTTCCGCGAGGCTGAGGTTCTGCCCCTCGTTCGAGACGGGCCCAAGCTCCGGGTTCAGCCAGCAGCGAACCCAGATATAGGCGAGATATAGCGCGGCCAGCAGCAGGCCCGGCCCGATCGAGGCGAGGAAGAGATCGCCGATCGACACGCTCGCCGTCAGGCCGAAGATGATGAGCACGAGCGAAGGCGGGATCATCGTGCCCAGCGCCCCGCCCGCGCAGATCGTGCCGATCGCCAGCTTGCGGTCGTAGTTCAGTCGGAACATCTGCGGCAGCGCCACCATGCCGAGCAGCATGATCTCGCCGCCGACGATGCCCGTCATCGCCGCCATGATGACCGCCGCGATCATGGTCTGAAGGGCGACCCCGCCGCGCAGCTTGCCCGACCAGACGTGCATCGCGTCGTAGAGGTCCCGCGCCACGCCCGCACGCTCGAGGATTCCGGCCATCATCACGAACATCGGCACCGAGACGAGGGCGTAATTGTCGACGGTGGAGTAGATCCGGCTCGCGATCAGCGGCAGGGCGTTGGGGCCGAAGGTCAGCAGCATGGTGATGACGGCGACCGATCCGGTCACGAACACCAGGTGCACGCCCAGCATCATCAGCAGGACGATCGCCGCTCCCATGAGCAGTGTGATGGTGCCGATATCCATGTGGCGCCTACCGGTTCGGGCCGTTGCGGCGCCAGTTGACCAGGATCTGCAGGACCATTGCCGCCGCCGTCAGGACGATCAGCGGCTTGAGGATCGCAGGGGTGGGGGAGTTGAAGGCCGTGCGGGTCCGGTGCCAGTTCGACAACGCCTCCCACGCGTGCGACCAGCCGCCCCAGACGATGGCCAGCAGGAAGACCATCGCCAGCCCGATGTTGAGAAGCGCGACCGCCCGCCGCGCGGGACGCGGCAGGCGATCGCTGATGACCGTGACGCGGATATGCTCCTCGCGCTCCAGGGCATAGAGGCCGGAGACCACGAAGCACGCCGCGCTGAGGAGCACGGTCAGTTCGTGGACCCAGACCGTCGGCGCGTTGAACGCATAGCGCAGCACCACCTCGTAAACCGAGATGAGTACGGCGACGAGGAACAGGGGAGCCATCCACTCCCCGAGCGTTGCCGAGAAACGGCTCATTGGATCGCGCACGGCCGAGTCCCCTGTTCCACGCGCCTGCGGACGCCCGCCCTCACCTCAGATCAGGCCGATCTGCTTGAGGAAGTCGGTCTGGCTGTCGACGATCTTGCGCGCCATGGGCGAGTCGGCGGCCAGTTCCTGCCAGACCTCGGAGGCCGTGGCGCGGAAGCGGCGGCGGTCTTCCTGCGGCCAGTCGATCAGCGTCAGGCCCATGTCCCCGGCCGACTGCGCAACCTTCTGATCCTCGATCATCAGGCGCTGATACATGTCGCGCCCGAAGTCGCGCGTGGCCACCGTCAGGATTTCCTTCAGGTCGTCCGGCAGCGCGTTCCAGCGGTCCATGTTGACGACGATGTCGGTCGCCGGCATCGAGTGGAACCCGGGATAGAGCGCGTAGGGCGCCACCTTCTGGAAGCCGAGGTCGGTGTTCATCGACAGCGTGCCCCAGTCGGTCGCGTCGAGCACGCCGCGCTCCAGCGAGGTGTAGACCTCCCCGCCGGGAATGCTGACCGGCGCGCCGCCGAAGCGTTCCAGGATCTTGCTCACCGCGCCGGCGGGTGCGCGCATCTTCACGCCCTTCAGGTCCGCGGTGCCGTTGATCGGAACCTTGCTCGGGATCGACTCCATGCCGTGCCAGACCAGGCCGACGTGATAGGTGCCGTGCGCGGCGTAAAGCTCGCGCGCCAGTTCCTTGCCGCCGCCGTATTCGTACCAGGCCTGCATCTGGTCGGGGCGCTCGTAGGCCCCGGCGAGGTCGCCCAGCATGACGAAGGCGATGTCCTTCTGCGCGACATAGCCGCCGCCGCCGTTCTGGCCGTCGAGGATGCCGGTCTGCACCGCATCGTAAAGCTCCATCGCACCGACGACGGAACCGCCCGCCAGCGGCTCGATGGTCAGACGGCCGCCGCTCATCTTCGCGACGTTCGCGCAGAAGTCGGAGAAGATCTTCATGTTGATCGACCCGGCCGCCCACAATGTCTGGAACCGCCAGGAGAATGTTTCCTGCGCTCGGGCCGTTCCCGCTCCGAGGCCGAGTGCCACCGGCGCGGCGGCGCCCGCAAGCATGAACGTGCGACGATTGGTCGTAACGTCTCCCTTGGACATCTGCTTTACCCTCCCACCGTTTGTTTTTTCTGTCTTGAGCCGGATGTGCCGGTTCCGGATGGACCGGAGTTCACTCTAGAGGGAAGGCGGCTTGGCCGGCATCCCCCGAACGGGTGAGCTTTTTCTGTATTGGCGTTGTCAGGGACGCCGCCTTCCTGCATCCTCGAGTGTCCATTCTGGACGGAGGGGCAGGCGCGATGCAGCCACCGGATCAGCTGGTCGAACATATCTACGACGCCAGTGTCATTCGGGACGGCTGGCCGCGCGTCGTCGCGGGCATTGCCAGTTTCTGCTGCGCCAGCAGCGCGCTCGTCCTCGTCAACGACGGTGAGACCGGGCAGTTGTCCTTCGCCGACGAGTTCGGCGTCAGCCCAGACTATCGCACCGCCTATCTTGCGGACCTGAGACGCGACGACCTTCGGCTCGACGACCTCGTCCGCCATCCCGTCGGGACCGTGCGCACGGACACGATGATCCGGCACTACGGCGCCTACACTCGAAGCCGCGCCTACCGGGAACTCTACAGCAAGCTGGGGACCGAGCACGCGCTCGGCGCCTTCCTCTATTCCGACGGGCAGCGCGCCGTGGGGCTGCGGGTCTTCCGGTCCCACAGGGACGGCCCGTTCGGAAAGATGGAGATCCGCCGCTACCGCAGCCTTCTGCCCCATCTGAGACGGGCTTTCCGCCTGCGCGGCCTGCGCGAGACGGAGCGGGAGGGGGCCGCCGGTGCCCAGAAGGCTGTCGATCTTCTGTCGTGGGGCGTGTTCCTGGTCGATCCGAAGGGCCATGTGACGGCTCTGAACCGATGCGCCGCGCGTCTGTCGACGCAGGCCGGTTGCGATATCGAACGGACGCTTGCCAAGCTGGGCGGGCAGGCGCTGGCGGTGTGGAAGGCCGACGGGCAAACGCGCTTCGTGGCTGCGGTTCCAGGCCGTACGGGCGCGGGCACGCAGGACGATGTGCTTCACCTGAACTTGCAGATCGCCGCACCGGAAACCTCGTCCCTAGAGGACGGCACGCCCTTCGCCGTCGCATTCGTGGCCGAATCTGGCGGGCGCGGGCGGGTGTGCGCCGATGGCCTGCGGGCGCTGCACGCTCTCACGCCCTCCGAGGCGGCGGTGACCGAGCAGCTCATCGATGGCTGGCGCCTCTCCGTGGCGGCGGAGCGTCTCGGCATCTCCCATGAAACGGCGCGCAGCCATCTGCGCAGCGTCTTCAACAAGACCGGCATTTCACGCCAGGCCGACCTTGTCCGCGAGGCTTTGCGCAGGCCCGCGCTCGAAGGCGACGCCGCGTCCAGTCCGGCCGTGGCCCTGGGGCATACCCCGCGGCGCGGATGAACGGCGGCGCGGGTGCTCTCAGACAAAGGCGAACCAGTCTCAGTTTGCGCGGCGCAGCGGGCTCTTTGGCCGCACTGAGGTGACGTCACGCGTTGACGGCGTTGGTTGGCTTTCACCCTGGAAACAGGACATATCGGGTTCGCCGCCACATTCCTCAGTGGCAGGAATTGACGATGTTGGCGACCTTGAGCGTCCTCGCCGATCCATCGAATTCCCGCCCACGCGCAGCACCGTTTGTGGGTGAATTTGGGGGCTTCGATAAATCGCCGCCATAAAAGGCATTAGATTTCAGCACTATAACGCGAACAAGTGGCGGAGGAGGTGGGATTCGAACCCACGAGACCCTTCCGGGCCTGCCGGTTTTCAAGACCGGTGCCTTCAACCGCTCGGCCACTCCTCCGGTGCGCGGCTCAGATAGCACCCGCCGCCGTCCGTGCGCAATCGCGGCGAACCGCGCTCAAGGGCTGGCGCGCGGGAAACGCCACCGTGCGCGTCTGCCCGACACGCGGCGTCGCGTCCGCGGCCCCATGCAACAGCGGCAGCAACCGCAAGTCGCAAGAGTTTCAGATGCACCACATGAGTGCATTGATACATATGTGCGCTTGGAGCGATTGCCGATGCACTCGAATCATCTTATGGCT
>JAJLJT010000282.1:0-10791 GCA_033844555.1 Alphaproteobacteria bacterium
GACGAGGACGGGGCCCTTCTCGGGCGTCACGCCGCGCTCCTCCAGCGCCATGACGCAGAGCATGGCCGTGTAGCCCGCCGTGCCGATGGCCATGGTCTGGTAGGCGCTGAAGCCCGTGGGTTTGCGGATCAGCCAGTCGCCCTTGAGGCGCGCCTTCTCGGCGAGGCAGCCCCAATGCGTCTCGCCCACGCCCCAGCCGTTGAGGATCACCTCGTCGCCCGGCTTGAAGTCCTTGTGGCGGCTTTCGATCACCGTGCCCGCGCCGTCGATGCCGGGCACCATCGGCCATTTGCGGATGACCGGCGCCTTGCCGGTGAAGGCGAGGCCGTCCTTGTAGTTGATGGTCGAATAGGCGACCTCGACCGTCACGTCGCCCTCGGGCAGGCCCGCCTCGTCGATCTCGGTCAGCGTGTTGGTCTGCCCGGCGTCGGATTTATCGATCAGCCATCCCCGCATGGTCGCGCATCCTCTTCTTGTCCGCCGCCCGCCGCGGGACGGCCCGTTTCCCGTTTGGCCAAGGTCTACAGGCGCGGGGCGCGCGCGTCCATGCGGCCATGTGCACTTCTGTCGCAGGCCATGCGCGCTTTTTTGCAGGCGGGCGTGTGATCCACCCGGGAACGGGCTCCGTAAGACTACGCAAAACTTAACGAAAACAAGCGCCTGCGGCCGCCAGACATGGTTTGCGCGGCAACAGGAGAGGTACGTCCAACAGACCCCAGAGGGAGAATATCCATGATCCGCACGCTTGCCGTTTCGCTCGCCGTCCTGATGTCGGCCGCGACCGCCGTTCCCGCCATGGCCGGGTCCGCCGCCAAGCCGGAGACCATGCAGGTCGCCGCCATGAAGAAGGACATCGTCGACACCGCCGTGGGCGCGGGCTCGTTCACGACGCTCGTCGCCGCGGTGCAGGCCGCGGGCCTCGTCGACACGCTGAAGGGCGACGGCCCGTTCACGGTCTTCGCGCCGACGGACGAGGCGTTCGCCAAGCTGCCGGCGGGCACGGTCGAAAGCCTGCTGAAGCCGGAGAACAAGGACAAGCTGGTCCAGATCCTGACCTATCACGTGGTTCCGGGCGAAGTGACGTCCGCGGCGCTCGCCGGAAAGCAGCTTTCGGTGGCCACCGTCGAAGGCTCCGAGGTCGCCGTGAACGGCATGGGCTCCGGCGTGACCGTCGATGGCGCGAACGTCGTCAGCGCCGACATCATGGCGTCGAACGGCGTGATCCACGTGATCGACACCGTGATCCTGCCGGGGAGCTGATCCCGGCGAACGTTTCGGGGGATCGGGCGCGCGGTTGCGCCCGCCCCCACCCCGCTTCCTTCCAGACTGGCCGGTTCTCATCGTGGGGCCGGCTTCTTTTTTCGCGGCGGGTGCCCGGGAGGGTCGCATCAGCCCGCCGCCGGGTCGGTTCCGGGCCGCGGGGGAGGCCGGGCACGCTGTAGGCTTGATCTCACCGACCGGCCCGGGGGATGCTGAGACCATGACCGAGACGACCACGATCTTCGACGGCGCCGCGCCCGCGGAGGAAAGCGCCGGACGGCGGCTGGCCGCCGCGCGCGAGGCCGCGGGCCTCACCCCCGCCCAGCTTGCCCGCCGCCTCGGCGTGCGCACCCGCACCCTGCACGACTGGGAGGCCGGGCGGTCGGAGCCGCGGGCGAACCGGCTCTCCATGCTCGCCGGCATGCTGGGGGTCAGCCCGACATGGCTGCTGACCGGACGCGGCGAAGGCCCCGCCGCCCCCGTCGCGCGGGAGGAGCTGGCGCTGCTGCAGGCCGACCTGCGCGAAGTGGAGAACCTGCAGGCCGCCCTGTCGGCCGCCGTGGCGCGGGTGAAATCGCGTGTCGCCAGGCTCGAACAACAACTGGCGGTAGAAGCGGAGTGACGCTAGAACGGCGGTCATGTCGCCGATCATCACACTCACACTGAACCCCGCGGTCGACGTCGCGCTGACGGCCGACCGCCTGGAACCCGATCAGAAGATCGACTGCCGCGACCCCGTCTATCACCCGGGGGGCGGCGGCATAAACGTCGCGCGCGTGATCCACAGGCTGGGCGGCGCGACGCTCGCCTGGTTCGCCGGCGGCGGGCCGGTCGCGCGTCTGCTGAACGGCCTGCTCGACGACGAGGGCGTGCCGAGCCGGATGCACGAGATCGCCGCCACCACGCGGCAGAACATCTCGGTCACCGAATCGGAGACGGGCAAGCAGTACCGCCTCGTCCTGCCCGGCGCGCCGGTTGAGGAGATCGAGATGGCGATGCTGCTCGACCGGATCTGCCGGATGAAGGCCTATGGCGACATCGTCGCCGCGAGCGGCAGCCTGCCGCCGGGCGCGCCCGCCGATTCCTACCAGCGCGTCGCGCGATGCGTGCACGAGCAGGGCTCGCGTTTCGCGCTCGACACGCGCGGGCCGTCGCTGCTGGGGGCGCTGGGCGCGCCGCTGTGGCTGCTCAAGACCAACGAGCGGGAGATGACGGAGGCGGGCCGCGCGCTCCACGGCGAGGACGACTGGCGCAAGACCGCGCGCCGGATCGTGGCCGAGGGCAAGGCGGAGATCGTCATGGTCTCGCTGGGCGCGGGCGGGGCCGCGGGCTTCGCCCGGGACGAGGAATACCTCGTCACCGCCCCGACGGTCGAACCGGTAAGCACCATCGGCGCGGGCGACAGCTTCATGGGCGCGGCACTTCTGCGCTTCTCGCATGGGCGCAGCCTGCGCGACGCGCTGAGGCTGGGCGCGGCGGCGGGCACGGCGGCGGTGCTGACGCCCGCCACAGAGCTTTGCCGCCCGAAGGACGTCTGGGACATCCTGCCGGAGGTCGCGGTGCGGGAGGGGGCCGGGGACTGAGCCCTGCCCTCCCGCCTGCGTCACACCCGGGGGGACGGGGCCTCAGCGCGCGCTGCGCGGCCCGAAGATCAGCCAGGCGATGAAGCCCAGAAGCGGGAAGAGCAGGATCGCCACGACCCACAGGACCTTGGCGCCGGTGCCGGCGCGCGACTGGATCACGCTGATGATGGCCCAGATGTTGAGGACCAGCAGGATCAGTCCGATTATGCCCGTCCAACCTGACGCGAACCCCATGTGCCTACTCCATTGCGAGGGTTACGAAGGCCCGCCGGGACCGGCGGCGCCCATACTCAACGGCCGGGCCCCGGTGAGCGTTCCCGGGGCATCCCGCCGCTACTTCTTGACGGGCACGTCCTTGGCATCGAGCGGGACGGCGTAAAGCTCCAGCCGGTGATCGACGAGGCGGTAGCCAAGTTCGCGCGCGATCTTTTCCTGCAACCGCTCGATTTCCTCGTTCACGAACTCCACGATCTCGCCCGACTGCAGGTCGATGAGGTGGTCGTGATGATCCTCGCCCGCCTCCTCGTAGCGGGAGCGGCCGTCCTTGAAGTCGTGCCGCTCGATGATGCCGGCCTCCTCCAGCAGGCGGACGGTGCGGTAGACGGTCGAGATGGAGATGCGCCGGTCGATGGCCGAGGCGCGGCGGTGCAGTTCCTCCACGTCCGGGTGATCGTCGGATTCGGCGATGACGCGCGCGATCACGCGGCGCTGCTCCGTCATGCGGAGGCCCTTCTCATCGCACAGCCGCTCGATTTCCCGCGTCAGATCGCCCATGCCATACCCCGGAAACCTTGCCTCGCCTGCCCGCAAAGATAAACGTCCGGCGGGTCGTGTAAACCCGCCGGACGCCACTTGTGCGTGGATAAGCCGCGGCAGACGCCGCAGGGCGCGATCAGGAGGACGGCCCCTCGTCGAACTGCACCTTGTCGACGAGCTTCACGGCTTGGGCCTGGAACTCCGCGATGCGGTCGAGCGCGATGTCGTCCTGCACGAAGTCGCCCCAGGCCTTGACGATCTCCGCCTGCTCGACGCCCGGCTTGACCGGGTATTCGTAGTTCGCCTCGGCGTAGATCTTCTGCGCCTCGTCGGTGACCATGAACTCGAGCAGCTTGAGCGCGGCCCCGGCGTTCGGAGCGGACTTCACCATCACCGCGCCGGACACGTTCATGTGCGCGCCATAGGCGTCCTGCGCCGGGTAGACGAGCTTCACCTGCTCGGCCACCGCGCGCTGATCCTCCGACGCCAGCATGCCGCCATAGTAGTAGGTGTTGCCGACGGCGATGTCGCACTCGCCCGCGGCGACGGCCTTGATCTGGTCGCGGTCGCCGCCTTGCGGCTTGCGCGCGAGATTGGCCTTCAGGCCGCGCAGGAACTCCTCGGTCTTCTCCACGCCATCGCGCGCGATCATCGCCGAGAAGAGCGCGATATTGTAGGGATGCTGTCCCGAACGGATGCAGATGCGGCCCTTCCACCGGGGATCGGCCAGATCCTCGTAAGTATCGAGCGCACCCGTCTCGACCCGCTCCGGCGCCACGAAGAACACGCGCGAGCGGCTGGTCAGGCCGACCCAGTGCCCCTCCCCGTCGCGGAACTTCGCGGGGATGGCATCCTTGAGCGCGTCGGACTGCACGGGCTGGGTGACGCCCGCTTCCTTCATGCGGATGAGCAGCCCGACCTCCGGTGCGATCACGAGGTCGGCGGGGCTGTTCGCGCCCTCGGCCTGGATACGCTCCAGAAGGCCCTTCTTGGCGAACAGCACGTTGACCTTGACGCCGGTCTCGGCGGTGAAGCGGTCGAAGATCGGCTCGATCAGCTCCGGCTGGCGGTAGGTGTAGACGTTCACCTCGTCGGCCGCGCTCGCAGCCTGGTGCGCGGCGCCGGCCAGGAACGTTGTGGCCGCGATCATCGCGGCGCCGACTTTCATACCAAACATGTCATCTCCTCGGGGTTACGTGAGGCGTGGAAAGGGCAACAGCAATTGCCTGTAATTCTCAATACCAGTCCATATGATCAGTTGCAAGCGGTTTTCAATAGCGATGGAGCGCTTCCGACGGCCATGGACCGCGCCCCCCTGCCCGGCTAGCTTTCCCCAGACGGACAAGAGCAAGCACAAGAGACCGGGAAAGCGCCATGACCGATCCGATGCCGAGCGCGCGCGAGATGGATTTCCTGCTGCACGACTGGCTGCGGGTTGCGGACCTCGCCTCTCGCGACGCCTACGCCCACGCGGACCGGGAAACCATCGGCCAGACGTTGGACCTGGCCCGCGCGCTGGCGGCGGACCGGTTCTGGCCGCACTATGCGAAGGCCGACGCGGAGGAACCGCGTGTCGAGAACGGCCGCGTGCGCCTGGTGCCGGAGGCAGCCGACGCCGTCGCCGCCTTCCGGGATGCGGGCTTCTTCGGCATGAGCTTCACCGAGGGGGATGGCGGCCTCGGCCTGCCGTGGGTGGTGACGCAGGCCGCCTGCACGCTCTTTTCCGCGGCGAACCAGGCGACCTTCGCCTATCCCTTCCTGACCATCGCGGCGGCGAACCTGCTCAAGGTCTTCGGGACGGACGCGCAGAAGCGCCTCTACATGCAGCCGATGATCGAGGGGCGCTTCTTCGGAACCATGTGCCTGTCGGAACCGCACGCGGGCTCCTCGCTGGCCGACATCCGCACCCGGGCGATCCCGGCGGGCGACGGCACCTACCGCCTGAAAGGCACCAAGATGTGGATTTCGGGCGGCGAGCACGAGCTTGCGCCCAATATCGTGCACCTGGTCCTTGCCCGGATCGAGGGCGCGCCCGCGGGCGTGAAGGGCATCTCGCTCTTCGCCGTGCCGCGCTACCGCCTCGACGCGGACGGCAATCCGGGCGCGGCGAATGGCGTGACGCTCGCCGGGCTCAATCACAAGATGGGCTATCGCGGCACGGTCAACACGCTGCTGAATTTCGGCGAGGATGCGGACTGCATCGGCACGCTGGTGGGCGAGGAACATCGCGGCCTGTTCGCCATGTTCCACATGATGAACGAGGCCCGCCTCGGCGTCGGACTGTCGGCGGCGGCGCAGGCCTGTGCCGGCTACCGGATCTCGCTCGACTACGCCCGCGAGCGCACGCAGGGCCGCCCCGCCGACGCGAAGGACCCCGCCGCGCCGCCCGTGCCGATCATCGCGCACGCCGACGTGCGGCGGATGCTGCTCGCCCAGAAGGCCTATGCGGAGGGCGGGCTTGCGCTCGGCCTCTGGCTCGCGCGGCTGATCGACGAGCAGAAGACGGCGGAGGATCGGGGGGAACGTGCGCGGCTCACCGGCCTTCTCGACCTGCTGACGCCGGTGATGAAGGCGTGGACCTCCCACTATGGGCTTGAGGCGAATTTCTGGGCGATCCAGATCCTCGGCGGCGCGGGCTACACACGCGACTTCCCCGTCGAGCAGCTTTACCGCGACAACCGGCTGAACCCGATCCACGAGGGCACGAACGGCATCCAGGCCATCGACCTGCTGGGCCGGAAACTGGGCCTGCGGGACGGCGCGGACTGGCGGGAGCTTGGGAAACTGGTGCGCGCGACAGCGAAACGCGCGGAGGGCGGCGGCCTCGCGGACCTCGGCGCGGCGCTGGCCGAGGCGATGGACACCGCCGACCGGGTGGCCGTGACGCTGGCGAAGCGCGGCGCGGCGCAAGGGCCGGGCCCGATGCTCGCCAATGCCTGGGATTTCCTGCGGCTGACGGGCCACACCGTCATCGCCTGGGTGTGGCTGGAGCAGGCGCTGGTCGCCAGCGAAGGCGCGGGCGGCGACCCCTACCTCCAGGGCAAGATCGCCGCCGCGCGCTGGTTCTTCGCGCACGAACTGCCGTTCGTGGAGACGTGGGCGGCCATGCTGGCCGCCGGGGACGCCCCGCACCTGGACATCCCCGACGACGGGTTCTGAGGCCCGCTCAGGGCGCGAGCAGCAGCAGCCGTTCCGCCAGGCGCAGGTGCGGGCGGTCGATCATCTGCCCGTCGAGGTTCAGCACGCCCGCGTCGGGCTCCGCATCGAAGGCGGCCTTGATCTTGCGCGCCCAGGCAAGCTGCTCCTCCGTGGGCGTATAGACGCGGTTGATCACCTCGATCTGCGCCGGATGGATCGCGCATTTCGCACCGAAGCCGATATCGCGGCCGGCGATCGTCTCCGCCTCGAGCCCAGCGAGGTCGCGGGTGTCGGGGTAGACGGAGTCGACCGGCAGGACACCCGATGCGCGCGACGCGAACAGGCACATGTTGCGGGCATGGAGGAAGGGCGCGAGATACTGCCCGTCCGCCCCGTGCTTGACCTGCGCCGAAAGCGAGGCCGAGAGATCCTCCGCCCCCCAGGTCATGGCGGCAAGGCGCGGGTGGACGATCTTCTGGCCCAGCGACAGGACCGCCTCCGCCGTCTCGGTCGCGACCGAGAAGATGCGGGTCGTCCCCTCCTCGGTACCCTCGCGCGCCTCCAGCGCCGAGAGCGCGATGGAGAGCGTGTCGATGTCTCCCTGTCCCACGGCCTTCGGCAGCATGATGCCGTCTGGTTTCGCAGCCATCACGGCGGCAAGGTCGCGGTAGATCATGCCGGTGTCGAAGGCGTTGACGCGCACATAAAGGGCGACGCCCTTGCCCCGGTTTTCCGCCACGAAGGCGGGCGTGATCTCGCGCGCGGCGTCCTTGCGGCTCAGCGCGACGCTGTCTTCCATGTCGACGATGAGGGCATCGGCGCCCGTGCCCATGGCCTTGCCGAGTTTCTTCTCGCTGTCGCCCGGAACGAAGAGGAAGCTGCGCATCACACGGCCTCCTGCGGCTTGCGCTTCATGAGGCCGGTGCGGACGCAGCTTGCGACCAGCTTGCCGTCCTGGTTGAAGCCCTCGTGCAGGAACTCCACGAGCCCGTTCTGCGGGCGCGACTTCGACGCGCGCACCGACTTCACCGTCGTGCGGACCCGCAGCGTGTCGCCGTGGAAGACCGGGTTGGGGAACTTCACCTCCGTCATGCCGAGGTTGCCGACCGTGGTGCCGAGCGTGGTGTCGGCAACGGTCATCCCGATCAGCAGACCCAGCGTGAACAGCGAGTTGACGAGCGGCTTGCCGAACTCCTCGCCCGCCGCGAAGTGCGCGTCGATGTGCAGCGGCTGCGGGTTCAGCGTCAGGCACGAGAACCACATGTTATCGGCCTCGGTGATCGTGCGCGTCAGCGCGTGCTCGAACACCTGGCCCGGCTCGAACTCCTCGAAATAGAGACCGCGCATCCCGTTCCTCCCCATGTTTCGTCCCATGTCGCGTGCATGCAGTTTCCCATGCGTGCGCTCATGTCGCGCATGGGAAAAGCGCTTGTCAAACGCGATGGGCCGAAGGCGCGCGCAAGGGCCCTATGCGCCCGGGCGGGGCGCATCGCCCTCCTCGTCCGAGGGATGCTCGCGCGGTTCGAACGGCGGGGGGAGCACCTCGTCGACATCGACGTCGGGCGGGGTCTCGGGGGCTTGCTGCTCCGGCTCGACGGCAACCATCACGGCCGCGGCGTTGGCGAGGCTGAAATCGGTCTTCTCTTCCTGCGCCGGTGCCGCGCGCACCCGCATCCGCGCCGCCACGAACACCGCGAGCATCACCTGCATCGCCGCGGTGAAGGCGAAGAGGCCGAAGGCGCCCGCCCCCTCCATCACCAGCGAGGCGCCGATGGGTCCCACGACCGAACCCGCGCCGTTCGCCAGAAGCAGCCCGGCGGAGGTCTCCACCGCCTCGCCCGGGGCGGCATGGTCGAAGGCGTGCGCCGCCGCGATCGCGTAGCCCGGCAGCGACGCGGCCCCGAACAGCGCGCCCGCCACCATCAGCGGCAGGCCGAATCCGCCGAGAAACAGCACACCCGAAACGACCGCCGCCGCGAGGCAGATCCCCATCAGGACGAGCCGCCGGTCGATCCGGTCGGAGACGCGCCCCAGCGGATATTGCATCAGCGCGCCGCCGGCGACCGCCGAACTCATGAACACCGCGGCCGTGTTGGCGTCGAAGCCCGACCCCGTGACCGCCGTCGGCCCCAGCGACCAGAACGCGCCGTTGAACAGGCCCACGACGAAGCAGCCGACCACCCCCACCGGCGAGGAGCGGTAGAGCTTCACGGGCCTGATCGCCACCACCTCGATCGGCGCGGGCGCAGCGGCCCGGCTGAGCGTGATCGGAACCGAGGCGACCGAAACGAGGATCGAGGCGATGGAGAACAGCGGGAACAGCGCCGGATCATAGGTCACGATCAGCAATTGCCCGACCGCGATGGCCGCGAAATTGACCATGATGTAGACCGACATCACGACGCCGCGCGTCTCGTTCGTCGACCGCTCGTTGAGCCAGCTTTCGATCACCAGGTAGAGGATCGCGAAGCAGAACCCCGTCGCCGCCCTCAGGGCCCACCAGGCCACCGGGTCGACCCACAGCGGATGGATGATCGCCACCGCCGAGGCGAGCGCGACGAACGCCGCGAACGCGCGGATGTGTCCCGCCCGGCGCACCAGCCGCGGCCCCAGCACGCAGCCAGACACGAAGCCGACGAAATAGGCCGAACCCATGATGCCGATGGCGACGCCGGAGAAATTCTCGATCGCCGCGCGGATCGGCAGCAGCGTCGTCTGCAGGCCGTTGCCCATCAGCAGCAGCCCGACGCTGACCAGCAGGGCGACGACGGACCCCAACGCACTCATGACCTGCCACTCATCCCTTGCCGCTCCCGCTTGCCGGGCGTCGGGCGGCCGTCAGGCCACCGCCCCCGCGCGCGCCCGCCGGTCCTGCCGCATCATGTCCGCCGCCTTCTCCGCGATCATGATCGTGGGCGCGTTGGTGTTGCCGCTGGTGATCGCCGGCATGATCGAGGCGTCGGCGACCCTCAGCCCCTCGATCCCGTTGACGCGCAGGCGCGGATCGACCACCGCCTCCGCGTCCGGCCCCATGCGGCAGGTGCCGACGGGGTGAAAGATCGTCGTGGAGATGTCGCCCGCCGCACGCGCGAGGTCGGCGTCGCTCTCGATCTCCGGGCCCGGCTTGAACTCCACGGGGTTGAAGCGGCGCAGCGGTTCGGCCGCCACGATCCGCCGGGTCAGCCGGATCGAGTCCGCCGCCACCTGCCGGTCGGCGGCGGTGGCCAGGTAGTTCGGCTGGATTGCGGGCGGCGTGCGCGGATCGGCGCTGCGGATGCGGACATGGCCGCGGCTTTCCGGGCGCAGGTTGCACACGCTGGCGGTGAACGCCGGGAAGGGATGCAGCGGCTCCCCGAACTTCTCCAGCGACAGCGGCTGGACGTGGTATTCGAGGTTCGCCGTCTCGTAGGCCTCGGAAGACTTCGCGAACGCGCCCAGTTGCGAGGGCGCCATGCTCATCGGCCCGGACCGGGTGAGCATGTATTCGAGCCCGATCCCGATCTTGCCCAGCAGGCTGCTGGCCCGCTCGTTCAGTGTCTTCGTGCCGCTGACCTTGAAGGCCAGCCGGATCTGCAGATGGTCCTGCAGGTTCTCCCCCACCCCTTCGCGGACCAGCACCGGCGCGATGCCGTGCTCGGCCAGAAGGTCCCCCGGCCCGACGCCCGAGGATTGCAGAAGCTGCGGCGACCCGATGGCGCCCGCCGCCAGCACCACCTCGCCGTCGGCGTGCGCGACCGCGGGTTCCCCGTCGAGCCAAAGTTCCACGCCCGTGCAGCGGTTGCCGTCGAAGGTCAGGCGGCTCGCCTGCGCCTTCGTGACGACGCGCAGGTTCGCGCGTCCCTCCGCGGGCTTGAGGAACGCCTTGGCCGTGTTCTGGCGGATGCCCTTGTTCTGGTTCACCTGGAAATAGGCCGAGCCCGCGTTGTCGCCGCGGTTGAAGTCCCGGATCTTCCCGATCCCGACCGTCTCGGCGGCGTCGCGGAAGGCGTCCAGGATCTCCCACCGCAGGCGCATCTCCTCCACCCGCAACTCGCCGCCCGTCCCGTGCAGGTCG
>JAJLJT010000283.1:0-2110 GCA_033844555.1 Alphaproteobacteria bacterium
GCAGGCATCCTCGCCGCGGCTATCGCGGGTCCCGGCACGCGCGCCGCCGCGCCCTTCACCGGCCGCGCCAATGTCCATGCGGAACTTGCGGGCCTCCTCACCGCCGACCGCGACCGGATCGACGCGGTGAACCTCGTGGACGAGGCGATCACGCTCGCCACGCTCACGCCGTACGAGGCAGTCGCGGCAAACGACATGCTGGCAACCGTGAAGATCATTCCCTTCGCCGCGCCGCGCGCCGCGCTCGACCGCGTGCTGGAGATCGTGCGCGCGGGGCCGCCGCTGCTGACGGTCGCCCCATTCCGCACGATGACGGCGGGGCTGGTCGCGACGACGTTGCCCGGCCTCAAGGACAGCATCCTCGACAAGACGAGGGATATCACCGAAGCCCGGCTTGGCCAGCGGGGCAGCACCATCGGGCGCGAGGACCGTGTGCCGCATGCCGAGGGCGACGTGGCACGCGCCATCGGCGCGCAGATCGCGGCGGGCCTCTCCCCCATCCTCGTCTTCGGCGCATCGGCGACGGTCGACCGGCGCGACGCGGTGCCCGCAGGCATCGTGGCGGCGGGCGGCGAGGTCCTGCACTACGGCATGCCGGTCGATCCGGGGAACCTGCTCGTCCTGGGCCGCGTCGGGGACACGCCGGTGATCGGACTTCCGGGCTGCGCGCGTTCGCCCAAGCTCAACGGCTTCGACTGGGTCCTCGACCGGGTGCTGTGCGGGCTGGAGGTCAGCCCGCGCGACATCATGCGCATGGGTGCAGGCGGCCTGCTGAAGGAAATCCCCACCCGCCCGCAGCCGCGCGACAGCGATGCCACGCCCAAGGGACCGCGCAAGCCGCGCGTGGCCGCCCTCCTCCTCGCCGCCGGCCAGTCCCGCCGGATGGGCGCCGCAAACAAGCTGCTGGAGGACATCGGCGGCGTGCCGATGGTCGTGCGCGTCGCCGACACGCTGCGCGACAGCCAGGTGGACACGGTCATCGCGGTCACGGGGCACGAGGCCGAGCGGGTCTGTACCGCGCTCGAGGGACATGTCGCGACCTGCGTCCAGAACCCGTCCTATGCGGAAGGTCTCAGTACCTCGCTGAAGACCGGGCTTGCCGCCATGCCCCCTGACGTGGACGCCGTTCTCGTCGCGCTGGGCGACATGCCTGGCCTGTCGGCCCGCGACATCGACCGCCTGATTGCTGCCTTCAACCCGGTCGAGGGGCGCGCCATCGTCGTCCCGACGCACAAGGGAAAGCGCGGCAATCCCGTTCTTTGGGCGCGACAGTTCTTTTCCGACATGAAGTCCGTCTCGGGCGATACGGGCGCGAAGCACCTGATCGGGGAGCATGCCGACCTCGTAACCGAGGTCGAGATGGATACCGACGCCGCCCTCACCGATCTCGACACGCCAGAGATGCTCTCGGCCTACCGGAACCGGACCCGCACATGAGCGACCTGCCCTTCACCAAGGAGATCCTGCGCATCGCGGCCCGCGCGACGGGGGCCGGCCGCATCGACGGGCCGGACGGCACCGCGACGCGGCGCAGCCCGACCTGCGGGGACCGCATCAGGATAGATGTTGCGCTCTGCGATCATGCGATCCGGGAACTCGCCCACGACACCCGCGCCTGTGTTCTCTGCCAGGCGTCGGCGGCCATTCTCGCGGCGGGCGCACCGGGACAGAAGCGAAAGAGCCTGAAGGCCTTGAGAGAGAGTGTTGCGTCAATGCTCAAGGAAGACGGCGCGCCGCCCGCCGCACCCTTCGCCGACTATGCCCTGCTGCAGCCCGCCGCAGCGCACCGCAACCGTCATGGCTGCGTGCTGCTTCCGCTGGACGCCGCGCTGGAGGCGCTGGACGACGCAGGCGCCTGAGCGAGGCTCACGCCACCTTGAGCTTCTGCTGCAGGTTCGTGGAGGACGTGGTGTACTGGAAGCGGAGCTTTGCGTCGGGATAGACATAGCGGAAGGCCGCCTGCGCCATCAGCGCGGTCTCGTGGAAGCCCGACAGGATCAGCTTCAGCTTGCCCGGGTACCAGTTGATGTCGCCCACCGCGAAGATCGACGGCTCGCTCGTCTCGAACTTCTCGGTGTCCACGGGGATCAGGTTCTCGTGCAGGTTCAGC
>JAJLJT010000284.1:0-2882 GCA_033844555.1 Alphaproteobacteria bacterium
CGGTGGACATAGGCTTCGGGCTCCACCGGCAGGTCGAAGTTGATGACGTGGCTGACGCCGTCGACGTCGATGCCGCGCGCGGCGATGTCGGTGGCGACCAGCGCCTTGACCTTGCCGTCGCGGAACGCCTGCAGCGCCCGCTGGCGCGCGCCCTGGCTCTTGTTGCCGTGGATCGCGTCGGCGCGGATGCCGGCCTTTTCGAGATACTCCGCCACGCGGTTCGCGAGGTGCTTGGTGCGCGTGAAGACGATGGCGCGCGTCACCTCGCGCGGGGCCAGCACGTCGCGCAGCAACTCGCGCTTGGCGCCGCGGCCGACGAACAGCACGCGCTGGTCGATCCGCTCCACCGTGGTGGCGGCGGGCGTCACCTCGACCTGCACCGGATCGTCGAGCAGGCCTTGCGCAAGCCCCGTCACCGCCTGCGGCATGGTCGCGGAGAACAGCAGCGTCTGCCGGTCCTTCGGCAGCTTCGCCGCGATCTTCTTCACGTCGTTGATGAAGCCCATGTCGAGCATCCGGTCGGCCTCGTCGAGGACGAAGACGCCAACGTCGTTCAGCGTCACATGCCCCTGGTTCATCAGGTCGAGCAGGCGGCCCGGCGTCGCGATCACCACGTCGATGCCGCGCGACAGCGCGCGCACCTGCGGGTTCTGGCCGACGCCGCCGAAGATCACGGTGGCGCGCAGCTTCAGGTGCTTGCCATAGGTCTGGAAGCTCTCGTGGATCTGGATCGCCAGTTCCCGCGTCGGCGCGAGGATCAGGGCGCGCATGGACTTCGGGGAGGCGCGGCGGCTGTCCGCCGACAGGTGCTGCAGGATCGGCAGCGTGAAGGCCGCCGTCTTGCCGGTGCCCGTCTGGGCGATGCCGAGGAGGTCGTTGCCCTCCAGCAGCGCAGGGATGGCCTGGGCCTGGATCGGGGTCGGCGCGGTGTAGCCTTCGGCGGCCACGGCGCGGCAGATCGGCTCGATCAGGCCGAGGGAAGCGAATTCAGTCATGTAAAACCTTGTCTTTCGGTCAGGTGCGGCAGCCGCGCCGACCGGAATGGCGGCGCGGTTCTACCGGCGTTCGGTAAACCCGGGGCGCGCGCCACCTGCGGGGAGGGAGATGAAGTCTCGAACCTCTCGGGATGGGAGTGCCGGAAACCGGCCATCCGCGCGCAATCGCAGAGAAACTCGACAGGCGAATTGCTCGCCCGGTGAGCGTCATATAGGGGCGCGCTTCTGCTGCGTCAATCTTTTCCGGGACTTATGCGCGTTCGAGCACGATGTTGAGCCTTGTGCGCAACACCTCGCGGTAGCCGTTCGCCTCCGCCAGCGCGACGCAATCGGTCTGCCAGCGCCCCTGCGCGTTCTCCAGCACGAGCAGCCGGGGGAAGAGCGCGGGGTCCGCGTCGCGGAAGAACGGGACGAGGATCATGTCTTCGGCTCCCTCCACGTCGATCTTCATGCCGTCCACATGGGAAATCCCATGGCGTTGCATGAGAACCTGCATGGGCAGCGCATGGACGGTGACGGTGCGCCCGCCGGCCTCCCGCTGCACCTCGGCCTTGAGGCTCGCCTCGCCCTCGTTCCCGGCGGAGAGGTGGAGCGTCATCTCCCCCTCCCGGTCGGCGATGGCGGCCTGCACGGCCTCGACCGGCAGATCGGGGTTCGCGCGGATGTTGAAGGCGAGGCGCGCATGAACGCTCGGCTGCGGCTCGACGGCGAGGATGCGGGCGTCCGGCCCCGTCACGCTCGCCACGAACAGCGCATAGCCGCCGACGTTCGCGCCGACGTCGAGGAACACCGCGTCCTTCGGGAGACGCTCCGCCAGCAGCCTGCGCTCGGCGGGATCGAAATATTGCGGCGTGAAGAGCAGCCGCTTCTCGGCGACATTGTGAAAGGGATAGAGCCGCATCCGCACCGACCCGAACACCGTCGTGTCGACGGGGCGGTTGGCGCGGCGGACCCGCCCCATGCCGATCTTGCGGGCGAGAAAGGCCAGCCGCCGGGAAAGCCATCCCGTCCCGCGCGCACGGGCGAACGCGATCAGCGCGGAGAGTGTGCGGTCCGGCGCGAAGGCCCCGAACGGCCGCTGCGCGGTTGTCTGTCTGGCCATGCGCGTTCCCGCCCGCTTCGGTTGCCATCGTCCGCCGCCTTCCTAGCCCGGTCATGCGCCGAACGCCAGATGCGCGGCGGGTGCGCGTCGGCTATCCTCGCGGCTGACAGGCAACAAGACCGATCGGGCCCACGCGCGAAAGGGCCTGCGAACGACAAAAGGGATACCGCCGCCGATGACGCCTTCGCCCTTCTTCTCCGAGGAGTTGCAGCAGTTCCGCGCCTCCGTCCGCCGCTTCGTCGAGACCGAGGTGCGCCCCCACGCCGCCGCCTGGGAGGCGGACGGCCTAGTCCCCCGCGACATCCTGCGCCGGATGGGTGAGCTTGGCTTCCTCGGCGTCCGGTATCCGGAAGAATACGGCGGCTCCCACCTCGACACGCTGGCGACCGTGGTTCTGGCGGAGGAACTGGGCCGGTCGGGTTTCGGCGGTTTTGCGGTGACGGTGCTCGTGCACACCGACATGGCCTCGCCCCACCTCGCGCGCTTCGGCACGGCGGAGCAGCGCGCCCGCTACATGCCGGGCGTCGTCTCCGGGGAAACGATCACCGCGGTCGCGGTGACGGAGCCGGGCGCGGGCTCCGACGTCGCCGGCATGAAGACGCGGGCGGAGCGGCGCGGCAACGGCTGGGTGCTGACCGGCTCCAAGATGTTCATCACGAACGGCGTGCACGGCGACCTCTATTTCGTCGCCGCGCGCACCGACCCGGCCGCCAAGGGCTCGCGCGGGATTTCCATGTTCATCGTCGAGGCGGGCACGCCCGGCTTCGCCGTGGGCCGTGCGCTCG
>JAJLJT010000285.1:0-6489 GCA_033844555.1 Alphaproteobacteria bacterium
GATCAAGGCGTCACCGACGCACGATTGCCAGTCTGAACACCGTTCAACCACGTCCCCCGGTCCGATGTATCGACGGGGGCTTATTCCGGGGAAACGTCCATGACCGACACGACACCCACCTCTCCCCTCTCCACGGTCAGCCGCCGCGGCGCGCTGGCGCTGGGCCTCGGCGCGGGTGCCGCGACACTCGCCGCGCCAGCCATCGTGCGCGCGCAGGCGGCGAAGACCTGGCGCATGGTCATGGCCTGGCCCAAGGGCACGCCGGGCGTCGGCGTGAACGGGGAACGGCTCGCCGCCATGATCACCGCAATGTCGGGCGGCCGCCTGAATGTCGAGGTCTATGGGGCGGGCGAGATGGTCCCGCCGTTCGAGGTGTTCGATGCCGTCTCCGGCGGCACGGCAGAGCTTGGACACGGCACGCCCTACTACTGGCAGGGCAAGAACCCGGTCTTCCACTATTTCACCGGCGTGCCCTTCGGCCTGACCGCGCAGGAGCACCAGGGCTGGCTGCGCTTCGGCGGCGGCCAGGCGCTGTGGGACGAGGCCTACGCCCCCTTCGGCGTCCTGCCCTTCTACGCCGGCTCGTCGGGTCCGCAGGCGGGTGGCTGGTTCCGCAAGCCGATCGAGAGCCTCGACGACATGCAGGGCCTCAAGATGCGCATCGCGGGGCTGGGCGGCGAGGTCATGCGCCGCATCGGCGTCAACACGGTACTGATGCCGCCGGGCGAGATCTTCCCGGCGATGCAATCCGGCACGGTCGACGCGGCGGAATGGGTCGGGCCGTGGAACGACCGCGCCTTCGGCCTCTACCGCGTTGCGAAGTTCTACTACATGCCCGCCTTCCACGAGCTTGGGCCGGCGCTGGAACTTCTGGTGAACCAGAAGGCGATGGCGGACCTCTCCCCCGACCTGCAGGCCATCGTGAAGGCGGCAGCCCTTGCCTCCTCGGCGGAGGCGTTCGCCGACTTCACCTACCACAATGTCGTCTCGCTCGATCCGCTGCTCGCCGAGGAAGGCGTGGAGCTTCGCAAGATGCCGGCCGACGTGGTGGGTGCGCTGGCCGCCGCCTCGGGCGAGGTTCTGGCGGAGATCGCGGCGAAGAACGACGTCGCCACCCGCGTGCACGAGAGCTTCCTCGCCTACCGCGCGCAGGCCGACCGCTACGCCCAGGTGGCGGACATGGAGGCGCTCTCCATGCGCGCGATGGCGCTCAAGGGCTGAGGCTTTCGCCGCGCTTTCCCCCTGCCCCCGCGCCTGCGACGCGGACACCGCTTGGCGCGGGGGCAAAGGGGTGCTACATGCCCGCCTCATGACCGACCTCGACCGTATCCGCAACTTCTCCATCGTCGCCCACATCGACCACGGGAAGTCGACGCTCGCCGACCGCCTCATCCACAAGTGCGGCGGCCTCGCCGACCGTGAGATGAAGGAGCAGGTGCTCGACTCGATGGATATCGAGCGGGAGCGCGGCATCACGATCAAGGCGCAGACCGTCCGCCTGCTCTACGACGCCAAGGACGGCAAGCAGTACACGCTGAACCTCATCGACACGCCCGGCCACGTGGACTTCGCCTACGAGGTCTCGCGCAGTCTTGCCGCCTGCGAGGGGTCGCTCCTCGTCGTCGACGCGAGCCAGGGGGTCGAGGCGCAGACGCTCGCCAACGTCTATGCGGCCATCGACCAGAACCACGAGATCGTGCCCGTCCTCAACAAGATCGACCTGCCCGCCGCCGAGCCCGACCGCGTGCGCGCGCAGATCGAGGACGTGATCGGCCTCGATGCCTCCGACGCGGTGATGATCTCGGCCAAGACCGGGCTCGGCATCGAGGACGTGCTGGAAGCCATCGTCACCCGCCTGCCTGCCCCGAAGGGAGAACGCAAGGCGCCGCTGAAAGCCCTGCTGGTCGACAGCTGGTACGATGCCTACCTCGGCGTGATCGTGCTGGTGCGCGTGGTGGACGGCGTCCTGAAGAAGGGCATGAAGGTCCGCATGATGGCGACGGGCGCGGCGCACCCGGTCGACCGCGTCGGCGTCTTCACCCCCAAGGGTCTCATGGTGGACGAGCTTGGGCCGGGCGAGATCGGCTTCATCACCGCCGGCATCAAGGAGGTGGCCGACACCAATGTCGGCGACACGATCACCGACGACCGCGCGCCCGCCGACAAGCCGCTGCCGGGCTTCAAGCCGGCGCAGCCCGTGGTGTTCTGCGGCCTCTTCCCGATCGACGCCTCGGATTTCGAACATTTGCGCGATTCGCTCGCCAAGCTGCGCCTCAACGACGCGAGCTTCGAGTACGAGATGGAAACCTCCGCGGCCCTCGGATTCGGGTTCCGCTGCGGTTTCCTCGGCCTTCTGCATCTCGAGATCGTGCGGGAGCGGCTGGAGCGGGAGTTCAACCTCGACCTGATCACCACCGCCCCGTCCGTGGTCTATCACCTGCACCTGACCGACGGCACGGTGAAGGAGTTGCACAACCCCGCCGACATGCCCGACCCGGTCTATGTCGATTCGATTTCGGAGCCGTGGATCAAGGCGACGATCCTCGTCCCGGACGAGTTTCTCGGCGCCGTGCTGAAGCTGTGCGAGGATCGGCGCGGCATCCAGCTCGACCTGACCTATGCGGGCTCGCGCGCGATGGTCGTCTACAAGCTGCCGCTGAACGAGGTCGTGTTCGACTTCTACGACCGGCTGAAGTCGGTGACGCGCGGCTATGCCTCCTTCGACTACCAGATGGAGAGCTACGAGGAGGGCGACCTCGTGAAGATGTCGATCCTCGTGAATGCCGAGCCGGTGGACGCGCTCGCCACCATCGTGCACCGCCAGCGGGCGGAGGCGCGCGGCCGCCAGATGTGCGAGAAGCTGAAGGACCTGATCCCGCAGCACATGTTCCAGATCCCGGTACAGGCGGCGCTCGGCGGGCGCATCATCGCGCGGGAGACGATCCGCGCCCTGCGCAAGGACGTGACGGCCAAGTGCTATGGCGGCGACGTTACCCGCAAGCGCAAGCTTCTGGAGAAGCAGAAGGAAGGCAAGAAGCGGATGCGCCAGTTCGGCCGCGTCGACATTCCGCAGGAAGCCTTCATCGCCGCGCTGAAGAGCGACGTCTGAGGGGCCTCCACGCCGCTCTTTCCTCCGTCCTCACCGTCCCTCCCCCGTCATCCCCGGGCTTGTCCCGGGGATCCGTGAACACCGCCGCCTGCGCGTTCCCTTCACCCCCGAAAAATACTTATCCCCACCGCCCCGCACCGGTGCGACAATGGCGTCCATGACTCGGATCCTCGCCCTTCTCGCCCTCCTTGCCGCAGCGGCCTTCGCCGCGCCCGGCACCCTCCCCGCACACGCAAGCGACGACGCGCGCCCGGCGAAGGAAATCTTCGGCAGCCTCGATGCGCCATCGCGCCACAGCCTGCCCGCGGCCATCGGTTCCTATGCGCGCGGCTGCGTCGCGGGCGCCGTTCCGCTCGCGATCGACGGGCCGAACCACCAGGCCATGCGCCTGTCGCGCAACCGCAACTGGGGTCACCCGGCGCTCGTGTCCTATCTGGAGGACCTGGCCGCCGCCGCACCCTCCGCGGGTTGGCCCGGCCTGCTCGTCGGCGACATCTCGCAGCCGCGCGGCGGACCGATGCTGACCGGTCACGCCTCGCACCAGATCGGGCTCGACGCCGACATCTGGCTGCGGCCGATGCCCGACCGGCGTCTGACGCGGAAGGAGCGGGAGGAGATGTCTTCCTGGGTCGTCGTCCGCGCCGACCGCAACGACGTCGACCCCACGCTCTGGAGCCCTGCCCACACCGCGCTGATCGGCATTGCGGCGCGCGATGCCCGCCTCGCCCGCATCTTCGTCAATCCGGCGATCAAGCGCGCATTGTGCCGCGAGGCTGGCGCCGACCGGGCCTGGCTTTCCAAGGTCCGGCCCTGGTGGGGACACGATGCGCATTTCCACGTGCGCCTCGCCTGCCCGGAGGGCGCGGATTTCTGCCGCGACCAACCGCCGCCGCCGCCCGGAGACGGGTGCGGGGCGGAGCTTGACTGGTGGTTCTCCGAGGAGGCGCGCACGCCCGCCAGGACGCCTGCCAAGCCGAAGCCGCCCATCACGCTCGCCGACCTGCCCGAACAATGCCGCGATGTGGTGCAGGACTCCGTGGCGGACCGGAACTGATCCGCCCCGCCGGGGGTTCTCCTGCGAGACCACCACCGGCCCAAGACAGACGAAGGAGGCCCCCAGATGATCCGTGCGCTCAGCACTCTTGCGCTTGCCACGCTTGCTGTCCTTGCCGTGGCGATCGCTCCGGCTCAGGCCGCGACCAAGTCGAAGGCCGAGATCAACGCGGGCGTGACCACCACGCTGGACCGCTTCTACAAGGAATTTCCCGGTGGCCGTGACCTGATGGCCCAGGCCGCCGGCGCGCTCGTCTTCCCGACCATCACCAAGGGCGGTTTCATCGTCGGTGGCGAGTATGGCGAGGGCGCATTGCTCATCGACGGCGCGCCCGTCGCCTATTACAGCTCTGCCTCCGCCTCGATCGGCTTCCAGGCGGGGCTGCAGTCGCGCAGTCAGATCATCCTCTTCATGACCGACAAGGCGCTTGCGGACTTCCGCGCGGCGGAAGGCTGGGAAGCCGGCGTCGACGCCTCGATCACCGTCATCGAGGAGGGGGCGAGCGGCAAGCTCAGCACGGAGACCGTCAAACAGCCGGTGATCGGCGTGGTCTTCGCCGGGCGCGGCCTGATGGGCGGCATCAGCCTCGACGGTACCAAGGTGACGAAAATCGACCCGCAATAGGGCCGCGGGCGCGCCCGCTCACGTCAGCCGGGCGCGCACCCAGCCTGTGAGAAACAGGACGCCGCCGAGGAACGCCAGCCCCGGCGGCGTTCCGTATACGAGGATCGACTGGATCACCGGGTCCCACAGCGCGGGGTGGACATAGCGCTGCACCGCGCTTTGCGCCAGGCCGAGGCTCGACGGGTGCGCCGCGAACCAGATTGCGCCCAGCGTCCAGCCCTTCGCGCCTGCCGCGAGCTTCACCGCGACGGCGGCCAGCGCCAGCACGATCAGCACCGTCCCGGTGCCGCGCAGGATGCGCCCCCTCGGCTTGCGGACCTCGTCGTCGTCGCTGGCCCAGTTCATCGGACCTCCAGGCCCGTGGGGCAGGCGACGCCCGTGCCGGCGAGCCCGCAATACCCGCCGGGGTTCTTGGCGAGGTACTGCTGGTGATAGGCCTCCGCGTAGTAGAACGGCCCTGCGGCCCTGATCTCCGTCGTGACCGGCCCGTATCCCGCCGCCTTCAGCGCCTTGCCGAACGCGCGGGCGGAGGCCTCGGCCTCCCGCGCCTGTGCTTCGCTGGTCGTGTAGATGGCGGAGCGGTATTGCGTGCCCACATCGTTTCCCTGGCGCATGCCCTGGGTTGGATCGTGGTTCTCCCAGAAGATTTCCAGCAGGCGGGCATAGCTCACGCGCGCCGGGTCGAAGACGGCGAGGACGGCCTCCGTGTGTCCGGTCATGCCGCTGCACGTCTCCTCATAGGTGGGATTGGGCGTTGTGCCCCCGGCATAGCCGACGGCGGTCACCCAGACGCCCGGGATCTGCCAGAACAGCCGCTCCGCCCCCCAGAAGCAGCCCATGCCGAAGATCGCCTGCTCCATGCCGTCGGGAAAGGGCGGATGCAGCGGGCGGCCCGATACGTGATGGGCCTCGGCGGTCGGGATGGGCGCGTCCCGGCCGGGCAGCGCCTCGTGCGGGGCGGGCATGGCAAGGGGCTTGCGGGACATGAACCACATTGGCGGGCCTCCTCTCGCAGTGCGCACCCTCGGGCACGCGCGACACTATACCGGCGGATATGGCGCAACGCACGCGAGATGAAAGCCTTTGTCCGCTCACATGCACGCGAGCGGTAGACATCCGCGCGCGTCTGGATATAGTCCGCGCCCGTGGAGGGATGGCCGAGCGGTCGAAGGCGCACGCCTGGAACGCGTGTATACGGTGACCCCGTATCGTGGGTTCGAATCCCACTCCCTCCGCCACCCACTCCCGACCTTTCCCATGCTCTGCAAAGCGGCCCGGTTTCTGCCTGCAATTCCTGGGCTTGGGCGGACATGTTCATCTCAGCCTGCCGCCCGCGGGACCTGATCACGGCCGTTTCCACCGCCCGTCTCTGAGACGCGCATCGCGCGCTTCGGATGGGGTCATTTCCCTGGGAACAGGGAATTTAACAGGGAATGGGTCTGATTTCGGCGGTCCGGACGCCATGACGCCCCGGTTTGCCACGGCAGAACAGGCACTTGTCGGCCATTTCCCTGGGGTATGCAGCAGGGAAGTGCGCAGGCTCGAACAGGGAACCGCGACGCCAGATCAGGGAATGCGGGAACTCGTGCCCTGCGCCGTCACGTCGTGAACCCGAAGACGCGCTCCTGCTCGGCCCAGTCGAGCGGGATCGGCGTGCGCACGAAGCGCTCTAGGCAGAGGTCCGGCGGCTGGGTGCCCTCGA
>JAJLJT010000286.1:0-8225 GCA_033844555.1 Alphaproteobacteria bacterium
GTCATGCGCGGCGAAACTCCCTGCCTCCGGACGGACGACGGGCGGGGAGTCTAGCGCGCCCGCCCGTCCGGTGGCGAGGGGATTCCGCGAGAGCGGCGGGGGGCGTTCAGCCCCTGAGCGTCGCCCCCGTGGCCTTGGTGACCTTCTGCACGGCCGACTGGATGACCGCGTCGATTTCGGCGTCCGTCAGGGTCTTGTCGCGCGGCTGCAGCGTCACCTCGATGGCGACCGACTTCTTGCCTTCGCCGAGCGATGCCCCCTCGAACACGTCGAAGACGCGCACGTCCGAGATGAGCTTCTTGTCGGCGCCGCGGGCGGCCTTGACGATGGTCTCCGCCTCGACGCCCGTGTCCACGACGAAGGCGAGGTCGCGGGACACCGCCTGCAGGTCTGATGCGTCGAGCGCGGGGCGCGCCGTCCCGCTGCGGCCCTTGGGCGCGGGAATCGCGTCGAAGACAAGCTCGAAGCCGACGAGCGGGCCCTTCACGTCCATGGCGTCGAGCACGCGCGGATGGATCTCGCCGAACCAGGCAAGCTGCACCTTGGGGCCGAGCTGGATGGTGCCCGAGCGGCCCGGATGGAACCATGCGGGCGCGCCGGCCACGACCTGCGCGCTGGCGGCGGGACCGCCGGCGGCAGCGAGGGCTGCAAGCGCATCGGCCTTGGCGTCATAGGCATCGACGGGGCGCGCAGGCCCCGCCCAGTTGCGCGGGATCGCGTGGCCGCGGCGGATGCCCGCGGCGCGCGTGGTCTGATCGTCCGGTGCGTCGCCCGCATAGGCCGCGCCGACCTCGAACAGGGCGACGTCGGCGAAGCCGCGCGCGACGTTGCGCCCCGCCGCCGCGATCAGGTTCGCGAGCAGCGAGGGCCGCATGTCCGAAAGCTCCGACGAGATCGGGTTGGCGAGCCGCAGGCTCTCCTGCCCGCCGCCGAACAGTTCCGCATGGGCGCGCGGCAGGAAGGACCAGGTCGCCGCCTCGTTCATGCCGCGGGACGCGAGCGCGCGCCGCGCCGCGAACTGGCGGCGCTGCATCAGCGTCAGCACGGGCCGCGCGATGGCGTCCGGCCGGTCCATCGGGGCGGGGGGCACGTTGTTGAGGCCGTGGATGCGGACGATCTCCTCCACGAGGTCGGCCTCGCCGTCGACGTCGGGACGCCAGGACGGCACGCTCGCCACGATCTCCTCGTCCGTGCCCGCGATGCCGAAGCCCAGCGCGCGCAGGATGCGCAATTGCTCGTCCACGGGCACGTCCACGCCGCCCAGCGTGCGCACGCGGTCCATGCGCAGCCGGTAGGAGGCGTTGCGCAGCGGCGGCTCCCCCGCGACCACGAGGTGCGAGGCCTCCCCGCCGCACAGGTCGAGGATCATGGCGGTCGCGATCTCGGCCCCGGTCTCGGTGAACACGGGGTCGATGCCACGCTCGAACCGGTAGCGGGCGTCGGATTCGATGCCGAGCTTGCGGCCCGTCGCCGCCGTGCGGATGGGGTCGAAATAGGCGGCCTCGACGAAGACGTTGACCGTCTCCTCCGTGCAGCCCGACACCTCGCCGCCCATGATGCCGGCAATGCCCTCCGGCCCCGCATCGTCGGCGATCACGGTCATCGTGTCGTCGAGCGTGTAGACCTTGCCGTCCAGCGCCTCGACCGTCTCGCCATTGACCGCGAGGCGGGCGTGGATCGTGCCCTTCACCTTGTCGGCGTCGAAGACATGCAGGGGGCGCCCATAGGCGAAGGTGACGAAGTTGGTGATGTCGACGAGCGCCGAGATCGGGCGCAGGCCGATGGCGCGCAGGCGGCGCTGCAGCCACGCGGGCGAGGGGCCGTTCTTCACGCCGCGGATGTAGCGCCCGACGAACAGGGGGCAGGCGCTCGCGCTCTCGGCGGGAAAGCGCAGTTCGACGCCGATGGGGCTGTCGAAATGGCCAGCGACGCGCTCGACGGGAAGCGGCTTCAGCGTGCCGAGCCCGCGCGCGGCGAGGTCGCGCGCCACCCCGCGCACGCCCAGCGCGTCCGGCCGGTTCGGCGTGATCGCGATGTCGAACACGGGATCGTCGAGGCCCAGCGCCGCCGCCGCCGGCGTGCCCACGGGGATATCCTCGCGGAAGTCGATGATGCCGTCGTGGTCCTCGCTGATCTCCAGCTCCCGTTCCGAGCAGAGCATGCCGTTCGATTCCACGCCGCGGATCACGCCGGGCTTGAGGTCGAGGCCGGTGCCCGGAATGTGCGTGCCGGGAGGGGCGAAGACGCCGACGAGGCCGGTGCGCGCGTTCGGCGCGCCGCACACGACCTGCACGAGGCCGTCCTTCGTCTCCACGTCGCAGACGCGCAGCCGGTCGGCGTCTGGGTGGGGGCGCGCCTCGCGCACGCGGGCGACGGTGAAGGCCGCGAGCGTGCGGGCGGGGTCGTCCACGCCCTCGACCTCCAGCCCGATCTCGTTCAGGGCGGCGACGATCTCGTCCACGCTCGCATCGGTGTCGAGATGCTCTTTCAGCCAGGAGAGGGTGAATTTCATCGGATGCTCGCTCGATTCTGGGCGCGGATGACGAAGGCGCGGGGGCTGCTCACGACAGGCCCCCGGTCAGCGTGGGCACGTCCAGCGCCCGGAAGCCGTAGTGGCGCAGCCAGCGCAGGTCGCTCTCGAAGAAGGCGCGCAGGTCGGGGATGCCGTACTTCAGCATGGCGATGCGGTCGATGCCCATGCCGAACGCGAAGCCCTGGTAACGCTCCGGATCGAGATTGCAGGCGCGCAGCACGTTCGGATGCACCATGCCGGAGCCGAGGATTTCCAGCCAGCCGTCGCCCTCGCCGATCTTCACCTGCCCGTCGACCCAGGAACAGCCGACGTCCACCTCCATCGACGGCTCGGTGAAGGGGAAGTGCGAGGCCCGGAAGCGCATCTTGACCTTGTCGACCTCGAAGAACGCCTTGCAGAACTCCTCCAGCACCCATTTCAGGTGGCCGAGGTGCGTGGTCTCGTCGATCACCAGCCCCTCGACCTGGTGGAACATGGGCGTGTGGGTCTGGTCGCTGTCGCAGCGGAAGGTGCGGCCCGGCGCGATGATGCGGATGGGCGGCGCGGTCTCCAGCATGGTGCGGATCTGCACCGGGCTCGTATGCGTGCGCAGCACCATGCGGGAGCCGTCGGCCCGCTCGTTGAAGTAGAAGGTGTCGTGCTCCTGCCGGGCGGGATGCTCCTCGGGGATGTTGAGCGCGGTGAAATTGTGGAAGTCCGTCTCGATGTGCGGGCCTTCCGCGACCGAGAAGCCGAGGTCGCCGAAGATCGCGATGACCTCCTCCGTCACCTGGCTGACCGGGTGGATGCTGCCGGTGAACTCGGGCCGGACGGGCAGGGTGACGTCGATCGTCTCGGTGGCGAGGCGGGCGGCCAGCGCCTCTTCCTTCAGCGCGGCCTTGCGCGCGGCGATGGCGTCGCCCACGCGGTCCTTCAGGCCGTTGAGCGCGGGGCCCATGACCTGGCGTTCGTCCGCCGACATGGCGCCGAGGCCCTTCATCAGCTCCGACACGCGGCCCTTCTTGCCGAGCGCGGCGACGCGCACCTCCTCCAGCGCCTTCTCGTCGCCCGCGGCGCCGATCTGGCCCATGATCTCGGTCTCGAGCGCCGAAATCTCCCCGGTCGTGGTCATGCTGTGGGCTTTCCTTCGATCGTCTGGACGTCTGCCGGGCGGCTTCGGATCGGCCCGGCCTCAACGCAAACGGCCCCGCGGACGCCTTCGGACGAAGGCGTCGCACGGGACCGGTCGCGGATTACCCTGCGGGCGAGGGGCCAGAAGCCGCCTCAGGCGAGCGCCGTCTTCGCCTTCTCGACGAGGGACGCGAACGCCGCGGGCTCATGCACCGCGAGGTCGGCGAGGACCTTGCGGTCCACTTCGATCCCGGCGACGGACAGCCCGTTGATAAATCGGCCATAGGTCAGGCCGTGCTCGCGCGCCGCGGCGTTGATGCGCTGGATCCAGAGCGCGCGGAAGTTGCGCTTGCGCACCTTCCGGTCGCGGTACTGGTACTGCCAGCCCTTCTCCACCGCCTGGATCGCGGTGCGGAACGTATTCTTGCGGCGGCCGTAGTAGCCCTTGGCTGCCTTGATGACCTTGCGGTGCCGCTGATGGGACGGCACGCCACCTTTCACACGGGACATGGGACGGCCTCCTTACTTGCCGGCGTAGGGCAGGAATTTCTTGAGGATGACGGCGGCGTCGGACTCCGACAGCACCATCGTCCCGCGTGCGTCACGGATGAACTTCGGCGTGCGCTTGATCATTCCGTGCCGTTTTCCGGCCGCCGCGGCGAGCACCTTGCCCGTACCCGTGACCTTGAAGCGCTTCTTCGCGCCCGACTTGGTCTTCATCTTGGGCATTTTTGCCTTGCCTCCAAAACTTCGAGAGGTGGAATTTCGGGTCGCCACGGCATGCCCTACAGGCCGGACCACCCCGGTTAGAGGGGCGCTCTATAGGCGATCGGCGCGCGCTTGGCAAGCCGTGCGGCGGTTCTCACGGAGCGGGAAAGAGGGTCTGCGTGCGCCCCGTCAGCCGGTAGGCGGCAAGCCCCAGCCATTCGTGCGCCGCAAGGTCGAGGGCCGATAGCCCGTCGGACACGGACGGCATCCAGCCGACGTCGGCCAGGTCCGGTGGCGTGCGATGGTCGACCGGCCAGGCCACGACCTCCCACCCTGCCGCGCGGAAGACGCCGACGGCGCGGGGCATGTGGAAGGCGGAGGTGACGAGCAGCCAACGCTCCCCCGGCTGCGGATCCGCGAGCGCCTTCGCAAATGTCGCGTTCTCCCGCGTGTTGCGGGAGGCGCGCTCGTAAAGCACGCGGTCCGGGGCGAGGCCGAGGCTTGCGAACAGCGCGCGGGCCGCGTCCGCCTCCTTCTCCTCAGGCACGGGCAGGCCGCCCGCGCCGCCGGCAAAGACGACGCGCGCGCCGGGATAGCGGAGGGCGAGCGCCACGGCCGCCGTCATGCGTTCGGCGGCGTGGTTGAGGGCAGGCTGCCCCCGTCGCGCGCTCATCACCGGGTCTATCGCGCCGCCCAGAACGACGATTCCGTCGGGCGAGGGCATGTCCGAGGAAGGCGGGGGAAAGCGGCGTTCGAGAGGGGCGAGCAGCGCCTGCGGCAAGGGCGTCAGGCCGGCCAGCAGCGGCACGGCCACGCCCACGGCGACGAGCAGGCGGGATATGCGGCGGGCCCGCCCCGCGATCAGCAGGGCGAGCCCGGTCATCAGCATCAGAAGCACAAGGTTCGACGGCTGCAGCGCGGCGCCGAGAAGCTTGGAGGCCAGGTAGAACATGCGGCCCCGCCTTTCCCGCGGCGGCGGGCGCGCGCCCCGGAAGGGGCGTCAGCGCGGCGCCATCACCATGATCATCTGGCGGCCTTCCAGCTTGGGGTGCGCCTCGACCTTGGCGATCTCGTCGACGTCGGCGCGCACCTTCTCCAGAAGCTTCAGGCCGAGGTCCTGGTGCGCCATCTCGCGGCCGCGGAAGCGCAGCGTGACCTTGACCTTGTCGCCCTCCTCGAAGAAGCGCCGCATGGCCCGCATCTTCACGTCATAGTCGTGCGTGTCGATGTTCGGGCGCATCTTGATCTCCTTGATCTCGATGACCTTCTGCTTCTTGCGCGCCTCGTTCGCCTTCTTCTGGGCGATGTACTTGTACTTGCCGTAGTCGAGGATCTTCGCCACCGGCGGCGATGCGTTGGGCGAGATCTCCACGAGATCCAGCCCCGCCTCGACGGCGCGGGCAATCGCATCGCGCGTGGAGACCACGCCGACGTTCTCTCCGTTCTCGTCGATCAGACGCACTTCGCGGGTGTCGATCTGATCGTTGACGCGCGGGCCTTCCTGCTTGGGCGGCGGCGCGTTGTGCGGACGACGTGCTATGAACAACCTCCTTCATCTGTCACGCCGCGGGACCCTTCCCGGGGCGTCGGATGTGCTTCGTGCACCGTATCACGCTTTCCCTACCTTAGATCGGGAGGCGTTGACTCGGTCTTAAGGATAGAAACGAGTTCGTCGAGTGCAAGCGTCTCCTGCTGCTGGCTGCCGAGACGGCGGACGGAAACGGTGCGTTCGGCGGCTTCCTTCTTGCCCACGACGACGATCACCGGGATCTTGGCGTGCGACAGCTCCCGGATCTTGTAGTTGATCTTCTCGTTCCTGAGATCGGTTTCCACGCGCAGGCCCGCCGCGGTCAGCGCGTCCGCCACCTCGCGCGCATAGCCGTCGGCGTCCGACACGATGGTTGCGACGCTCGCCTGCACCGGCGAGAGCCACAGCGGGAAGCGGCCCGCATACTGCTCGATCAGGATGCCGATGAAGCGCTCGAACGAGCCCAGGATCGCGCGGTGCAGCATCACCGGGCGATGGCGCTGGCCGTCCTCGCCGATGTAGCTCGCGTCCAGCCGCTCCGGCAGGACGAAGTCGACCTGCAGCGTGCCGCACTGCCAGTCGCGCCCGATGGCGTCGCGCAGGACGAATTCGAGCTTCGGCCCGTAGAACGCCCCCTCGCCGGGGTTGAGCGTGTAGTCGCAGCCGGCCGCCGCGGTCGCTTCCTTGAGCGCGTTCTCCGCCCGGTCCCACGTCTCGTCGGAGCCCGCGCGCACCTCCGGCCGGTCGGAGAACTTCACCCGGAACTCCTCGAAGCCGAGGTCGCGGTAGATGCCCGACAGAAGCTCGATGAAGGCGCGGGTCTCGTTCGCGATGTCGTCGGCGGCGCAGAAGATGTGCGCGTCGTCCTGCGTGAAGGCGCGCACGCGCATGATGCCGTGCAGGGCGCCCGACGGCTCGTACCGGTGGCAGGAGCCGAACTCCGCCATGCGCAGCGGCAGGTCGCGGTAGGACTTCAGGCCCTGGTTGAAGATCTGCACATGGCACGGGCAGTTCATGGGCTTGAGCGCGGAGACGCGCTTCTCCCGCGCGTGATCCTCGTCCACCTCGGCGGTGAACATGTGCTCGCGGAACTTCTCCCAGTGGCCGCTCTCCTCCCACAGCTTGCGGTCGACGAGCTGCGGGGTCCTGACCTCGACATAGCGCGCGCGTGTGAGCTTGCGGCGCATGTAGGCTTCGAGCGTGAGGTAGATCGTCCAGCCCTTCGGGTGCCAGAACACCATGCCCGGCGCCTCTTCCTGCACGTGGAAAAGCTCCATCTCGCGGGCGAGCCGCCGGTGGTCGCGGCGCTCGGCCTCCTCGATGCGGTGGAGGTAGGCCGCCAGCTCCTTCTCGTCGCGCCAGGCGGTGCCGTAGATGCGCTGAAGCTGGGCGTTCTTCGCGTCGCCGCGCCAGTAGGCGCCCGCGAGCTTGGTCAGCTTGAAGGCCGTGCCGACCTTGGACGAGCTCATCAGGTGCGGGCCCCGGCACAGGTCGTGCCAGTCGCCGTGCCAGTAGATGCGCACGTCCTCGCCCTTGGGGATTTCCTCGATGATCTGGGCCTTGTAGTGCTCCCCGATCTCCTTGAAGTGGTTGATCGCGTCGCGGCGGTCCCAGACCTCGCGCCGGGTGGGCACGTCGCGGGCCACGATCTCCTTCATCTTCGCCTCGATCTTCTCCAGATCCTCCGGCGTGAAGGGCTCTTCGCGGGCGAAGTCGTAATAGAAGCCGTCCTGGATGGTCGGGCCGATGGTGACCTGCGTGCCGGGATAAAGCTCCTGCACCGCCATGGCCATCAGGTGGGCCGCGTCGTGGCGGATGAGTTCGAGCGCGTCGTCGTCCTTGCGGGTGACGATGGCGACGCCCGCGTCCGTCTCGATCGGCAGGTCGAGGTCGCAGAGGTCGCCGTCGATGCGCACGGCGAGCGCGGCCTTGGCAAGGCCCGCGCCGATGCTCGCCGCGATCTCGGCCCCGGTCACGCCGCGCGTGTACGTTCGCACCGAGCCGTCGGGCAGGGTGATGCGGACGTCTTGCGCTGCGGCGGTTTCGGCACTCATGTCGCGGGATCCTCTGGCTGACACGCGTTCAGCCGAGGTTCTGGAACGCCTCGTACACTGTCGTCAAGGACATATAGGTCAGGACGACGGCGAGAAGCGCGAACTCGACCTCGCTCGCGACCCGTCCGAAATAGGCCGGTCCCTTGGCGAGGATGCTGATCAGCAGCAGCCAGATGCCCGAAACCATGCCGAACGACGCGGCAGCCACGACCAGCAAGGTCTCCACCGGCGGCAGCTTCGGCGTGCCGTTCGCGGCCTTCCAGAGAAAGACACCGACGATCGCCACGGCGAA
>JAJLJT010000287.1:0-6471 GCA_033844555.1 Alphaproteobacteria bacterium
CCCCGCCATGCCAGCGGCGACCAGCAGGTCCGGCCAGGCGGTGCCCGTACCGAAGACGCCGGCAGCGGCCAGCAGGACCGCGACATTGCCGATCGCATCGTTGCGCGAGCAGAGCCAGACCGAGCGCAGGTTGGCGTCCCCGTCGCGGAACCTCAGCAGCAGAAGGACGCTCAGCCCGTTCGCCGCCAGGGCGAGCATTGCTATCCAGCCCATGATCTCCGCCTCCGGGACGCCCCCGTAGAAGACCCGCGCCGCCGTCATGCCCAGCACGGCGACGCCGAAGACGCCAAGGCTCGCCCCTTTCAGCAGCGCGATCCGCGCGCGTGGAATGGCGGCGAGACCCAATGCGAACAGGCTCAGGCCATAGGTCAGGGTGTCGCCCAGAAAATCGAGCGCGTCAGCCTGCAGCGCTTGCGACCCCGCAACCTGCCCGGCCGTCATCTCCGTCGCGAACATCGCCGCATTGATCGCGATGACCGCCCACAAGGCGCGGCGCAAGTTTCGCGTTGCCGGTACGATCTCGTGCTCGTGGTTGCAGCAGCCAGCCATGTCCGTTCCTTCTGCGCAGTCGTCCGTGTCGGGCGCGCAGGCTTGCGCGTTACCCTCGGTCATCCAACATGGGACCTACAAGGATTGTAGGTTCAAGCCCCCGAACGGAGGTGCTGGCAGGCATGACGGAAACGGGACTGATGACCATCGGAGAGGTGGCGCGCGCCGCGGGGACCAGCGTGCAGAGCATCCGACACTATGAAGCGGAGGGGCTGATCGAAACCGCCGGGCGCAGCGCGGGCGGGCACCGCCTGTTCGACGCCCGCGCCCTCGACCGTGCGCGGTTCCTGCGTCATTGCCGGGAACTGGGCTTTCCCCTCGATGCGATCCGCGAGCTTCTGTCGCTCACCGGCCGCCCCGACCGCTCCTGCGCCGAGGTGGACGAGGTTGCGCGCCGGCATCTCGCGCGCGTCGAGGATGCGATTGCCCGGCTCGTGGCCCTTCGGACCGAGCTTTCGCGCATGGTGGACGAATGCGGCGGCGGCACTGTCGCGGAGTGCCGCGTTGTGGAAGTGCTCCGCGACCATCACGAGTGCCTGGCGGACCGCCATCCGGCGCCCGAAGGCCCGCGCGGGCTCTGACGTGCGTCAGACGAGGCGGCTTTGCTCCACCGCCGCCTTGATGAAACTCGCGAACAGCGGGTGCGGCGCGAAGGGCTTGGACTTCAGTTCCGGATGATACTGCACCCCGATGAACCAGGGATGATCGGGCAGTTCCACCGTCTCCGGCAGCAGGCCGTCGGGCGAGGTTCCGGCGACCAGCATGCCGGACGCTTCCAGCCGCTCCCGGTACCCCATGTTGACCTCGTAGCGATGACGGTGCCGCTCGGAAATTGCCGTTGCACCGTAGATCGAGGCGATCCGGCTGTTGGGCGAGAGACAAGCGTCGAACGCCCCGAGCCGCATCGTGCCCCCCAGGTCCCCGTTCGCCTGCCTGCGCTCCAGCTGGTCTCCGCGCATCCATTCGGTCATCAGGCCGACCACGGGTTCCTTGCAGGGGCCGAACTCGGTCGAACCTGCCTTCGCGATCCCGGCGAGGTTCCGCGCCGCCTCGATCACCGCCATCTGCATGCCGAAGCAGATGCCGAAATACGGAACGTTGCGGGTGCGGGCGAAGGTCGCCGCGGCGATCTTTCCTTCCGCGCCCCGTTCGCCGAAGCCGCCGGGGACGAGAATGCCGTGCACGTCCTCCAGATAAAGCGCGGTGTCCTCCCTCTCGAACACCTCCGAATCGATCCAGCGCATGTTGACGCGGACATTGTTAGCGATGCCACCGTGGATCAGCGCCTCGGACAGCGACTTGTAGGCGTCGAGCAGACCCGTGTACTTGCCGACGACCGCAATCGTCACCTCGCCCTCGGGCTGCATCACGGCATCGACGATGCCGCGCCATGCGCCGAGTTCAGGTTCCGGCGCGTCGTCGATCCCGAAGACCGACAGGACCTCGCGGTCGAGCCCCTCCTCGTGATAGGCGATGGGCACCTGATAGATCGTCGGCACGTTGAGCGCCTGGATCACCGCGCTCGGCCGCACGTTGCAGAACAGCGCGATCTTGCGCCGTTCGTCGGCGGGGATTTCCCTGTCCGCGCGGCACATCAGGATATCGGGCTGGATGCCGATCGAGCGAAGCTCCTTCACCGAATGCTGCGTCGGCTTGGTCTTCAGTTCCCCCGCCGTCGAGATGAACGGCAACAGCGTCAGATGGATGAAGCAGGACTGGCCGCGCGGCAGCTCCTGGCCGAGCTGGCGGATCGCCTCGAAGAACGGCAGGCCCTCGATGTCGCCGACCGTGCCGCCGATCTCCACCAGCATGAAGTCGACGTCGTCCGCCCCGTCGAGGACGAACTGCTTGATGGCGTCCGTGACGTGCGGGATCACCTGCACGGTGCCGCCCAGATAATCGCCGCGCCGCTCCTTCTCGATCACGTTCTTGTAGATGCGGCCCGCCGTCACATTGTCGCGCTGCGAGGCGGGCACGCCCGTGAACCGCTCGTAGTGTCCCAGGTCCAGGTCCGTTTCCGCGCCGTCGTCGGTGACGTAGACCTCGCCGTGCTGATAGGGGCTCATCGTGCCGGGGTCGACATTGAGATAAGGGTCCAGCTTGCGCAGCCGCACGCGATAGCCGCGCGCCTGAAGCAGCGCACCGAGTGCCGCTGAAGCGAGGCCCTTGCCCAATGAGGAGACCACGCCGCCGGTTATGAATACGAACCGCGCCATGGACCTTTACCTTAGTCGAGATTCGGGGGGGCCGGAAGCAGCTTCCGGCCCGTTGAAACAGAAAGCCGTTCGTGCGTTCAGTCGGTCGCGGGAACCGTCGGGCCGCTGGGCGCGGCGGGCGTGTCCTGCGTGCTCGTGGTGCCGCTCGCCTCGCCCCTCAGCTGCTCGCTGGTGAGCGGCGTCGTGATCGGCGCCGTATCGAGGATCGAGGACGACCCGGTGTTCCCGGCGAGCCACGTCAGCGCCAGGCTCAGCGCCATGAAGATGGCGGCCAGCACGGCCGTGGTGCGGGTCAGGACATTGCCCGCGCCGCGCGCGCTCATCATGCCGCCGCCACCGCCGCCGATGCCCAGCGCGCCGCCTTCCGACTTCTGCAGCAGGACGACACCGATCAGGAACACGGTCACGACAAGGTGGATGATCAGCAGGATCTGGTACATGGCAATACCTTCAAAAACCCGGATGCAGCTCGGCCGGTGCGGCGTGACGGCCGCTCGCGCCGGGGTGTTTAGCAGTGTTCGAGGGCCCTGTCACGTGACCGTGGTCAGCCGCGGCCCGCAAATGCCTCGACGATCGGCAGGAAATCGGCAGCCTTCAGGCTGGCGCCCCCGACAAGCGCCCCGTCGACGTCGGCAACGCCGGCTATGGCGGCGGCGTTCCCCGCCTTGACCGAACCGCCGTAAAGCAGGCGGATTGCATCCGCCGTCTCGGGCCCGTAACGCTCGGCCAGGGCGGCGCGCATCGCGGCGTGCACCTCGGCGATGTCGGCCTCGACCGGCGTCCGGCCGGTGCCGATCGCCCATACGGGCTCGTACGCCACGACCACGGTTTCCCCGCTCACCCCTTCGTCCGGTAGCGAGCCGGCAAGCTGCGCGCGCACCACGCCGAGCGCCTGGCCCGCGTCCCGCTGCGCTTCCGTTTCCCCCACGCAGACGATGGCGACGAGCCCTGCCCTGTGCGCGGCGAGCACCTTGGCGCGTACGGCGGCGTCGCCCTCCCCGTGATCGGCGCGCCGCTCCGAATGGCCGAGGATGACCGCCCGCGCGCCGGCATCCGCCAGCATCTCGGCAGCGATGTCGCCTGTATGGGCGCCCGACGCGCCTGCATGGCAATCCTGTCCCCCGGCGGCGGCGGCGGTTCCCGAGATCGCATCGGCAAGCCGCGACAGGAGCGTCGCCGGCGGGCACAACGTCACCTCGCAGGCGCCCGCGTGCGCATCCGCCCCCCGGGCAATCGCCTGCGCCTCGTCCAGATACGACGCCAGGCCGTTCATCTTCCAGTTGCCAGCAACGAGCGGGGTGCGCGTCATGATGCGACCGTCCTCCAGGATGCCATGGATATGTTTCGCGGCGCTCTGGTTCGCGCATCCGGCCGCAGGGATCAAGCCCGTTTGCGCCCGCGGCCAGCGCAACCGGCCCGGAATCCGAAGAATTGGCGGGGTGCGGCAGCCGCATTGGGTTGTAACGCCCCTCGCCCCCTCCTAA
Source organism: Alphaproteobacteria bacterium (assembly GCA_033844555.1). Classification (GTDB taxonomy): domain Bacteria; phylum Pseudomonadota; class Alphaproteobacteria; order Futianiales; family Futianiaceae; genus Futiania. The sequence goes on from JAJLJT010000287.1 coordinate 4,250, forward strand.
TATCCGGCGCCCGACGGGCCGGTTCGCGGTCCGGCGGTTCTTATTGTGCGCGCGTGAACGAGGGTGCCCGCGAGATGCTCGACCAGATGCGTAAGTTCGCCGGCGGCTGGGTTGCCGGCATCTTCATTGTCCTGCTGGCGGCCAGCTTCGCGGTCTGGGGCGTCGGCGACATGCTGCGCGGCAGCACCCCGACGACGGTCGCGACCGTGGGAGAGACGCCCATCGAGGCCGCCGACTTCCTCCGCGAACTCGACCGCGAGCGCCAGCAGCTTTCGCAGCAGCTCGGCCGCAACATCCTGCCGGGAGAAGCGGTGCGGGAAGGCCTGGACGGCCAGGTGCTGGAGCGCATGATCGACCGCACGGTCCTCGACGTCATGGCCCGGCAGATGGGGCTCGACACGCCGGATTCCGCCGTCGCGACCTATATCCGGACGCTGCCCGCCTTCCAGGGGCTCGACGGCACGTTCAACCGCACCGCCTTCGAGACGGTCCTGCGGCGCACCGGCATGTCCGAGCAGGCGTTTCTGGAGAGCGTCCGCGCCGATCTGACCCGCCAGCAGCTTCTCGGCATCATCGGCGCGGAGGCCGAACCGGCGCTGCTGGCGACCTCCGCCCTCAACCGCTATGCCCGCGAGGGCCGGACCTTGAGCGCCGTCGTCATTCCCGCTTCCGCCGCCGGCGAGGTGGCCGCCCCGACGGAGGAAGAGCTTGCCGAATTCCACGCCGGGAACGAGCAGCGCTTCACCGCGCCTGAATACCGGGCCGTGACGCTCGTCGCGTTCGGCCCGCAGGATCTGGCATCCCAGATCGAGGTGCCGGAGGAAGATATCGCCGCGCTCTACGAGACCCGGAAGCAAAGCTACACCGTGCCCGAACGGCGCACGGTCCAGCAAATGCTGTTCGACACGCAGGAGGCGGCGCAGGCCGCGGCGGCGCGGCTGCAGCTGGCGGCCGACTTCGACCAGGCGATCGCGGATCTGGGCTTCGCGGCCGACGACATCTCCCTCGGCACCGTGACGAAGGCGGAGCTTCCCGACGGGGTTGCGGACGCGGCCTTCGGCCTCGATGCGCCGGGCGTGACCTCTCCCATCGAGAGTCCCTTCGGCTGGGCCATCCTGCGGGTGAGCGAGATCCTGCCGGGCGACGTCACGCCGCTGGCCGACGTGCGCGAACTCCTGCGGACGGAACTCGCGCTCGAACGGGCGCGCGACGAACTGTACGAGATCTCGAACGTCTTCGAGGACCGGCGGGCGGGCGGGGAAACGCTCGAGGAAGCGGCCTCGGCGCTCGACCTGCCTGTCTACACGGTGGATGCGGTCGACGCCCGCGGCCTCGGCAAGGACGGTCAGGCCCCCGAGGGGTTCCCGCGCATCGACGGGCTGTTGCAGGCTGTGTTCGAGTCCGATGTGGGGCTGGAGGAGCCGATCAACGAGACGGCCGACGGCGTCTATTGGGTGTTCCGCGTCGACGGGATCGAACCCTCGCGCGTCAAGCCGCTGGAGGAGGTGCGCGACCGGGTCGCCGAACTCGTGACGGCGCAGAAGCGTCAGGCCGCGCTCGCCGAGAAGGCCCAGGCCCATGCCGAGGCAGTCCGCAAAGGTGAAGCCACCCTCGACGACGTTGCCTCCGACGTCGGCGCCGGTGTTCAGGAGATCACGGGTCTGACCCGCCTCCAGCCCAAGGGACCGGTCTCGGGCGAGGTGCTCGACCGCGTGTTCGAGGCTGCGGCCGAAGGCGTCGTGACCGGGCCGGCCGCGGGCAGCGACGGCTACCTCCTCGCGCGTGTCACCGGGATTTCGGTGCCCGAGGGCGAGAGCGCCACGCAAGCTGCGGAGGCGCGCCAGGCGCAGCTTTCCAGCCTCTATGTCCAGGAGTTGGTGGCCGCCTATATCGCCGATGCCAAGGCCGCACTCGAGGTCAGCCGCAATCCGGTCGCGATCCGCGCGGCGCTCAACTCCTACGGTGCGCTCTGAAAGCGCGAGGGTAGCCCCGATGATCACCTCTCCGGCCTATGACGCCTTCGCTGCGGCTTATGACGCGGGGCGGCCCCAGGTCATGTGGACGACCTACATCGCGGATCTGGAAACCCCTGTTTCGGCGTTCCTGAAGCTTGCGCACGGGCGGCCGCAGAGCTTCCTGTTCGAGAGCGTCGAGGGCGGCGCGGTGCGCGGCCGCTATTCGATGATCTGCATGAAGCCCGACCTGATCTGGCGCGCCTTCGG
>JAJLJT010000288.1:0-3976 GCA_033844555.1 Alphaproteobacteria bacterium
CTGCCGGTCATCGTGGAGGGCACGCGCGTCCACCTCGGCGTCCTGCTGGCGCCGCTGGCGGTGCTCGGCGGCTGGTTCGTGCTCGCCCGCCTGCATCTCGGCTACCAGATCCGCGTGATCGGCCTTGCCCCGCGCGCGGGCGCCTATGCGGGCTTCTCCCAGCGCCGGGTGGTCTGGGCGACGCTGCTCGGCTCCGGCGCGCTCGCGGGTCTTGCGGGCGTGGCGGAGGTCGCGGGCCCCATCGGCCAGCTTCAGCCCGCCATTTCCCCCGGCTACGGCTTCACCGCGATCATCGTGGCCTTCCTCGGCCGCCTGCACCCCGTCGGCGTGTTCTTCGCGGGCACCCTGATCGCGCTGAGTTACCTCGGCGGCGAGTTCGTGCAGATCGAGCTTGGATTGCCGCTCGCGGTGACGGGCGTGTTCCAGGGGATGCTGCTGTTCTTCGTGCTGGGGTGCGAGGTTCTGGTCCGCTACCGGGTCCGGCTTGGCGGCGCGCGGCGCGCAGTGCGCAGGGGGGCTGCCTGATGGACATCGCTGCGGCCATTCTCGCGACCGTGGTGACGGCGGCGACACCCTTGCTGCTGGCGGCGCTGGGCGAGCTGATCGTCGAGAAATCGGGCGTCCTCAACCTCGGGGTCGAGGGCATGATGCTCGCGGGCGCGGTGGGCGGCTTCATCGCCGCCTCGCTCACCGGCTCCCTGCTGATCGCGCTGGTGGCCGCGGTGCTGGCGGGCATGGCGATGTCGCTCGTCTTCGCCGTGCTGGTGCTGGGCCTGCGCGCCAACCAGGTGGCGAGCGGGCTGGCGCTGGTGCTGTTCGGCGTGGGGCTCTCCTCGCTCGCCGGGCAGGGCTATGTCGGCCAGTCGCTGGGCGCGGCCTGGCGGATCTTCCCCGAAAGCTGGCGCGAGATCCCGTTCGTGGGGCCGGCGCTGCTGGCGCACGGGCCGCTCGTCTATCTCTCGATCGCGCTCGTGCCGCTGACCGTGTGGTTCCTCTACCGGACGCGGGGCGGCCTGATCCTGCGCGCGGTGGGGGAGAACCACGACGCCGCCCATGGCCTCGGCCACGACGTTGTGCGCGTGCGCACGCTGGCGATCGTCTGGGGCGGAGCGCTGGCGGGATTGGGCGGGGCCTATCTCTCGCTCGACTACACGCCGATGTGGGCGGAGAACATGACCGCCGGGCGCGGCTGGATCGCGCTCGCCCTCGTCGTGTTCGCCGCGTGGCGGCCGTGGCGGCTGATGGCGGGGGCCTATCTCTTCGGCGGCATCACGATCCTGCAGCTGCACGCGCAAGGGGCGGGATTCGGCATGCCGAGCCAGGTGCTCTCCATGCTGCCCTATCTGGCGACGGTCGCCGTTCTCGTTATCATCTCGTCCAACCGGTCCCGGCTGTCGCTCGCCGCGCCGGGCTCGCTCAACAAGACGTTCCATCCGCCGGCCTGAGGGGCCGGTTCACGACAGGGGAGAGGTTCCGCATGACCATCACGAGACGCACCTTCACCGGGCTTGCGGCGGGCACGCTCGCCGCCGCCGCGCTGGGCCCGCGCGCCGCGCTGGCCGCGCCGAAGGTCAAGGCCGGCTTCATCTACGTCGGCCCGATCGGCGACCATGGCTGGAGCTACCAGCACAATGCCGGCCGCCTCGGCCTGATGGAGGCGCTGGGCGGGGACGTGGCCACGAGCTTCGTGGAAAGCGTGTCCGAGGGCGCCGATGCCGAGCGGGTGATCCGCCAGCTTGCGACCACGGGCCACGACATCATCTTCACCACCTCCTTCGGTTACATGAACCCGACGCTCAAGGTCGCCCGCCAGTTCCCGAAGGTGAAGTTCGAGCATTGCACGGGCTTCAATCGCGCCGGCAACGTGTCGACCTATTCCGGCCGCTTCTACGAGGGACGCCACGTGGTCGGCCTGATGGCCGCGAAGATGACCAAGACCAAGACGCTGGGCTACGTCGCCTCGTTCCCGATCCCGGAGGTCGTGCGCGGCATCAACGCGATCACGCTTGCGGCCCGCTCCATCGACCCGGAGATCACGACAAAGGTGGTCTGGGTGAATTCCTGGTACGACCCGGGCAAGGAAGCCGACGCGGCAAAGGCGCTGATCGACCAGGGCGTGGACGTGCTCTTCCAGCACACCGACAGCCCCGCGCCCGTGCAGGTCGCGCAGGAGCGCGGCATCAAGACGGTTGGCCAGGCCTCCGACATGGCGCGGTTCGGGCCCGACGCGCACATGACCGCGATCGTGGACTATTGGGACGCCTATTACATCGAGCGGGTGAAGGCCGTCATGGACGGCACGTGGGAGAGCAAGGACACCTGGGGCGGGTTCGCCGCCGACATGGTCCACATGGCCCCGTTCAACCCGAACCTGCCTGCCGACGTCGTCTCCATGGCCGAAGCGGCCGTCGAGGGCATCGCGTCCGGCAAGGTCCACCCCTTCGCAGGCCCCGTGGTCAAGCAGGGCGGCGAGGTCGTCGCGAAAGCGGGCGAGACGATCTCCGACGAGGCGCTGCTGTCGATGAACTATTACGTCGAGGGCGTGCAGGGCGACCTGCCGTCCTGACGCAGACCCCGCGCGGTCCGGGCCGTCCCGTCAGGGGGCGGCCCCAAATCCTGCGAGAAGCGGGCCGTCCCGTCAGGGGGCGGCCCGTCTCCGGTCGCTCGCCCGCCAGACAAGCTGCAGCGCCATCGGCAGCAGGTAGATCGGGAACTGCACGATGGCGAAATAGATCCAGGTGTCGTGCGGCACCGCCGCGCCCATGCTGGCGATGCCGAGGCCCATGTTGCGCATGCCGCCGGTGAAGGCCAGCGTGCGCGCCGTGGTCACGCCGGTGACGGCGAAGGCAATCCGGATCACGATCATCAGCCCGATGCTCATCCCGAACGCCAGCGCGACGAGCGACAGCGTGAAGACGGGACGGCCGAGCAGCGTCCAAAGCACCCCGTCCATGGCCGCGACCGCAAAGATGACCACCATCACGACGGCCATCCCGTCGATCTGCGGGCGGTAGGCGCCGAGCCGCTCGGGCCCCATCCAGCCGCGAATGAGCCGCGCCGTCACCGCGGCTGCGCCCACCAGCAGGGCAAGGCGGCCCGCCAGTTCCAGCGAGGAGATGTCCACCTCGAACCCCGCGAGCGCCACGATCGCCGGAACCGCAAGCGGTGTGACCGCCGTGCCGAGCAGGATCAGCACCAGCGACAGCGCGCCGTCGAGGCCCATCAGGTAGCAGGTGCTCGATGCCGAGACGAGCGGCGGCGCGCAGGCGAACAGCACGAGCGCCAGCGCCACGTCGTGCGAGATCAGGCCGTCGAAGGCCACGAGCAGCCCTGCCACCAGCAAGGGCGTTCCGATCAGCATCGCCACCATGAACACGATCACGAGCGCAGGCTTGCGCACGTGCTCCAGCGCGCGGACCATGTCGACGCGCACCAGCACCGTGGTCATCAGTCCGAACACCGTGACCGCGAGGAAGGGGCGCACCGCCTCCGCCGCCGGGGGGAACAGCAGGCCGATGAAGATCGCGGCCGCGAAGATCACGGTACCGTGACGCCCGCAGCGCGCCAGCCCGCGAAGCAGCAGGTCGAGCGGCCAGGCATGCGGCATCGGCGTTCCCCCTCCTGTACGGACCCGCCGTCCGAAAGCAACGGCGGCGCAAGGTGTTGGCCGATCATAAGCGGAACCACCCCCCCTCTGTCTCGCGGTGTGCGGCGCATGTCTCGTCTGTGCCGGGGCGATGGGGAATTGGCGCGGGGGTGGGGCGGGGAGACTGGCCGGCCGCCGCGCGTGTGCTATCTCGACCGCAGTCCCGCGATCCATCTGCGGGCGCTATCCGAGAGAGGGAGGTTTTGCCATGCTCGACCGCCGCACCGTTCTGAAGGGCGCGGGCGCACTGCCGCTTGCCGCCGTGCTTGCCGACCCCGTGCTCGCCGCCGCCGTCGCAGGGTCGCTGCCCGAGGTGACGATCACCACCGC
>JAJLJT010000289.1:0-8700 GCA_033844555.1 Alphaproteobacteria bacterium
CGTGCGCTGGCCGTGTCGGGCACACCGCTCCTCGCGGCCCTGGACGGCAAGGAAAAGAAGGTGCGTCACGCCGAAGGGATCGCGCTCGACCCCGAACGGGCGCGCGCCTATGTCGTGACCGACGACGGGAAATCGTCCCGCTTGCTCACCTACCGGATCGAGTAACCGGCGCCTGGCCGATGAAGGCCTGCACTTCCGGCGACGTGGTGACCAGCTTGCGCCCGGCCTCGGCAAGGGCGTCGATATCCTCAGGCGCCACCGAAAGGCCGGTCGGGATCTTCGACAGCCGCTCGCTCTCCTCGTGGCTCGCAAGGTCGCGCAGGGACAGATGCACGAAGTGGGCCTGGACGGCGTCGCAGGGGTGCCCGTCGATTGACGCGGCGTGCTTGCAGCGCAGGCGCGCGATCTGCTGGCGGAAATCCTCCATGACAAGACTGGCGAGCAGAAGCGTCTCCTGATTGTAGCGGTCGATCTGCGTGCCCGACACGGCGGAAAACAACTGTTCGAGCTGCGCGATCTCCGGGCTGCGCATCAGGTCGAGATCGGCCGAGGCCTCGCCGTCGCCGCTGAGGAACAGGATGCGCCGTACGCGGAGATATTCGCTGTCCCCGGGCAGATCCTGGATATTGTTGAACAGAATGACGGCATTGATGAGTGCACGAAGGCCCAGATTGTCGGCAATGCCGCCATCCATGAGATGCACGTAGTTGATGCGCGGATCGAGATAGCGGCGGTACCGCTCCGCCACCGCGGCAACCCGGCTCAACTCCCCCCGCTTGACGCGGGCCAGCGGCTCGAGCCAATCGGGCTCCAGACGGCCGCACGGCTGGCTGAAACTCGGCAACGTGATCGACGAGAACAGGCCCGGAAAGGCGTTGGACGCGGCAACGGCACGGGCGACCTGCATGCTGTTCAGATCGGCGCAGAGAAGATCGAACTGGCGCTGGGTGAAGATGAAACTGGTGCCGAGGACGATGTCGGTCGCACCGATCACCACCAGGGGACGCCCGGCGGCGTGCAGGTCGCGAAACGTGGCCCCCTTGAAGAGAAGCTCGTCATAAACCTCGGCCATGGCATCGCTGCGGTCGTAGTCGGAGGAAAACATCCAGCCCCACTTCCACGGCAGGAAGTATAGATCGGCCACCCGGGCGCCGGTCTGGTCGTAAAGGAAGTCCTCCTTGTAGCGATCGAAGAAGGTCTCCTTGTGCAGTCCGAAGCCCGCGGCCGTGAAACTGCCGCCGGAGACACCCGTGACGATGTCGATCGCATCGAGCAGGGTCTGCGGCTTCGCGGGATCCCCGTTTCCAAGTTTCAGACTGCGCATGCCTTCGAGCACGCCGTACGAGAAGGCGGAGGATCGCTTGCCTCCCCCCGAGAACGCCACGAACACGATGGCATCGTCGGCGCGGGCCGGACCGTCGAGTTCCAGCAGTTCATAGCGCGTCGAAGGAACGGTGCCGGCCGCTCCGGAACTGCGCGGTTGGCCGGGCAAAGGCTGCACGTCGCCCGACGTGGCCGGTCCGGTGCAGGAGATCAGCGCGAGGATGCAGAGGGGCAGCAGCGCGCCGCGGCGCCACACCCCGAGCCCGCCGTCCAGCGCGCCGAAGAACGCACCGGTCCGGGCGCGATGCCTCTGGACGGTCTCAAGCATCGCGGCGGGCCGGCTTCGACAAGCGACCGGACCGCCCGCTTCCGGCGATCGCACGATGCATGCAAGGTCTCTCCGGGATGTGAAGCCGCGGAACACGCGACCGCGCGGCAAGGGAAAATCGTATCATTCGGCTATGCTTTCGCAAGCGGCGGCCGGCCCCGCGCCGGGAGACCCAATGGCAGGACCGGTGCGCGGCTCCTCCGTCCGGATTGTTGTATCTGCGTCGACGACATTCAATACAATCTATATGCTCTCCTGCAGCAGGCAATTCGGCTCTCGAACGGTGCCGGAAGATGCAAGAGAAGCATTGGGGGGAGGGCTTGCCCGTGCTGGCACGTGTATTCGCTGGAATCGCACTGTGTTTCGTTCTGACGGCGTGCGGAAGCGTCCCGCGCGACTATCCCAAGACAGCCAGCTTGGCAGTGCCTCCCTCCGGCGCGACAACGCTGGAGACGATGTTCGCTCCCGTCGGGGAGACCAGACAGGGCGACTCCGGCTTTGCCCTCCTGACCGGGGGCCGCGAGGCGTTCACGGCCCGGATCGAACTGGCGGATCGCGCCGAACGGACGCTCGACGTCCAGTATTACATCTGGGACTCCGACGCGACGGGTGTGCTCCTTGCCGAGCGCCTGCTGCGCGCAGCCGACAGAGGGGTGCGCGTGCGCGTCCTCATCGACGACCTCAACATCGACGGCCGCGACTACGATCTGGCGGCGATCGACGCCCATCCCAACGTGGAGATGCGGCTGTTCAATCCGTTCGCGTCCCGGGACGCCCAACTGATCAACTTCTTCCTCGACATGCACCGCCTGAACCATCGGATGCACAACAAGCTGTTCGTGGCTGACAACGCAGTGGCAATCCTCGGCGGCCGGAACATCGCGGACATCTATTTCCAGGTGGCGAGCGACGCCAACTACCGCGATCTCGACGTCCTGACCGTCGGGCCGGTCGTGCAGCAGGCCTCCAACGTCTTCGACTATTTCTGGAACAGCGAATGGGCGATTCCGGCAGGGGCGGTCCTGGATACGTCCAACGCGGCAGAAAACCTTGCGAAATTGCGGGCTGTGATGCGCGACTACATCGCCCAGGGCAAATATCCGCACCCGCTCAGCTCCGACGAGAAGGCTTTCGAGGCCGCCCTGCCCGCGCTACGCGAGTCGATGATAAGGGGCCACGCCAGGGTGGTCTGGGACGATCCCGGCGAGTTTGGCGAAGACGCGACACGCGGCGCCATCATGCGCAATCTCGACGACGTTCTGGCGGGCCTTGAGCGCGAACTGCTGGTCGAGTCCGCCTATTTCGTCGTGCCGCGCGAATATGTGGAGCGGGTGGGCGATCTCATCGCCAAGGGGGTCAGGGTTCGGGTCCTGACGAACTCGCTGGAAACGAATGACGTCATCGCGGCCCATGCCGGCCACGCGGCGCACAGGCCCGCCCTGATCCGAAAGGGGGTGGAGATGTACGAACTGAAGGCGGAGGCCGAGACGGTCGAGAAGCGCATCTTCCCCATGCGCTCGCGCGCCGCGCTGCACACCAAGGCGCTCGCCTTCGACCGCGAGGCGGTGTTCATCGGCAGCTTCAACCTCGATCCCAGGTCGGCGACGCTCAATACGGAGATCGGCCTCTATATCGAGAGCCCGGAGCTTGCCGGGCGCCTGATCGCCTATCTCGACGAGGGGGTGCAGCCGGACAGCAGCTACCGCGTGACGCTGGACGACGACGGAAATCCGATATGGACCACGACCGACACCGACGGCCGCGCGATCACGCTGACGCGCGAACCCGGCACGAGCTTCGGACGACGCTTCATGGTCGACCTGATCAACATGCTGCCGGTCGAGCGGATGCTCTGACCCGCCCCCTGCCCGTCCGCAAGGATCGGTCCGACTGGCCGGGACGATGGCGCAAGCAATTTTGGTACTCTTGCATAACGACATGCCCGGACGCGGCGCTTAAGGTCTTCCGGGCCGGCGCGCGCAGAAGCGTCCGGCGGCCGGGTCATGTCCCCTGGCCGCTGCCACATGGGAGGAAATCGAGATGATCCAGGCCATGGCAACACGCCTTGCCGTTGCGATGCTGGTCATGTGCGTCATCGCCGCGACGAGCGTCGTGCAGGCGCAGGACCGGGACTACCGCAAGGAGGTCATCCGCTTCTCGCCTGGCAACGCGGGCGCAACGGTTCGCGATCAGCTGCGCGGTTTCGAGCTGGTGGACTACATCGTGCGCGCCCGGTCCGGACAGCGTCTGGGCGTGGTGCTGCGTGCCAGCAATCCGTCCACCTATTTCAACATCCTGGAACCGGGCGAACGCGACGTCGCAATCTACAACAGTTCGTCCGCCAGGAATTCCTACAGCGATGTGCTGCGCCGCGACGGGGAATACCGGATCCGCGTCTACCTGATCCGCGCCGCTGCCCGGCGCGGAGAGCGGACCGAATACACGCTGAGCGTGGACATGACCGGCGCGGGCACGGACAGGCCGCCTTCGTCCGGCCGCCCCCCGCAGCAGGAGACCTATTGGGAGGTCTATGTGGCCAACGGGCCGCATCTCAACATCCGGGAGCGCCCCTCCTACTCCGCCCGCGTGGCCACACGGCTGAACAACGGCACGGTCGTCCGCAGCCGGACCTGCGAAACCTACGACGGACGCCGCTGGTGCGAAATCGCGCGCGCCGACAACGGAGCCCTTCTGGGCTGGGCGGATGCCCGTTTCCTTCGCCACAGCGGCCCCCCGCATGGCCAGCCCCCCTCGCAGCCGCCCGGGCAGGCGTCCTATTGGGAGGTCTATGTGGCCAACGGGCCGCACCTCAACGTCCGCGAGCGGCCGTCCTATTCCGCCCGTGTCGCGACCCGGCTGCGGAACGGCACGGTGGTCCGGAGCCGGACCTGTGAGAACGCCGAGGGCCAACGCTGGTGCGAGGTCGAGCGTGCCGACACCGGAGCGCGCCTCGGCTGGGCGGACGCGCGCTACCTGCGGCACAGCGGCCCGCCGCCGGGCCAGGCACCCACGCCGCCGTCCGGCCGGCCTCCCGCTCCGCCGCACGGGCAGGCGACCTACTGGGAGATCTATGTGGCCAACGGGTCGAGCCTCAACATCCGTGAGCGCCCGTCCCCCAATGCGCGCATCACCACCCGGCTCAGGACCGGGACGATCGTCCGCGACCGCGGGTGCGAGACGCAGGGCGGCCAGCGCTGGTGCGCAGTCGAGAACGCGGAAAGCGGAGCGTTCCTGGGCTGGGCGGCAGCTGCCTATCTGCGGCAGAGCCGTCCGCCCCAAACCCAGCTTCCCTCGCGCCCGCACGGGGATGCCCTCGTGCCAGGCACGAACTTCCACGCCACGGGCGAGTTGCCGTGCGCGCGAACGGGGGGCGAGCCGCTCCGGAACTGCAGCTTCGGCGTGACGAGGAGAGGCGGCGGCAGCGCCACGGTCACGGTGTTCTGGCGGGACGGTGGCGATCGGGTGATCCGGTTCGAGCGCGGCGAGCCCGTCGACTTCGACTGGTCCCAGGGCGATGGCAACAAGCGCCTGAACTATCGCAAGGCCGGGGACCGCTTCCTGGTCCGGATCGGCGACGAGCAGTTCGAGATCATCGAGGCAATCGTCTTCGGCGGATGAGGCGGTTGCCAGAAAACGTGGGGGGCGCGCGCGCGTGCGGCGAAGGCCCGCCGGAGACGGAATGATGCCGCGCAAGGGGCTTTGCAGGTGGGCGGTCGCAGGGTTCGCGGTGCTGTATGCGATCGCTCTGGCCCTCTTCGTCATCGGCACCTTTGGCCTGTTCGGCTCGCCCGGCGGGCCGCTTGCCGGGATATTCCTGGTGCCGCTGGGGCTGCCCTGGATCCTCTGGACCGGCGGTTTTCCCGAGGCCGCACTGCCTTGGGCGGGCGTGGCGTCGCCGCTGATCAACCTCCTCTTGCTGGCGGGCCTCTGCCGCCTTGCGGCGGCTAGCGGACAAGGCTCATGAGTGCAGGCACTACCCGCTCCGGTGGCGACGCATGAGGCCCCGCGACGCCGTCCGGCGGTGGCGCGCGATCCGGCTGTTCGGCGCGATGCTGCTCGCCTGCGTGCCGCTTGCGGCGGTGACGCCTGCCGCTTCTCAGGAGGCGGTTGCGGGCGGCACGCCAACCCGGGCGTCTGCGGTCGAACGCACCTTGCCGGACGCCGCCAGCGCGCGCGGCGCCACCCCTCAAGCCAGCGAAATCGAGGCGCTTTTCGAGCGTGCCAAGGCCGCACTGGAAACCGATACGCTGACGCAGACAGCGCTGGAATCCCTGCGTGCCGAGCTTGCGGCGGTGCGCGACGCGGCGACCGGGATCGTGGAGGCGGGCAGCGTCGATGCCCGCACCGTCGAGGCGAAGATCGAGGCGCTGGGGCCCCCACCGAAGGAGGGCGAGAGCGAGCCTGAGGAGATCGCGGAACAGCGCCGGCAGTTCGAGGCGGAACTCGCCGAAGCCAATCGCCCGATCCGCGAAGCGCAGGAAACGCTGACCCAGGCCGATCTGCTGATCGGGGAGTTCGACTCCCTGATCCGCAGGAAGGGCGCAGCGGAGTTGCTGAAGCTGTACCCGAGCCCGCTCCTGCCGGCGAACCTGCACACCGCGGCAAGCGATCTGGCAAAGCTTGCGGGCACCGTCCGGGCATGGCTTTCAGAGGCATCCAGCGCCGGTCTCTCTCCCGGGAACGAGCGCCTGATGCCGGCCATCGGCCTCTTCCTTCTCGGCCTCTCGCTGATATTCGGGCTTCAGCCCGTGCTGGCCCGCAAGTTCGATGCGGCGGCGCTCACCGAGCCTGCGCGGGGGCGGCGCTGGCTGGCTGCGGCCGCCGCCAATCTTGTCCGCCTGGCGCTGCCGCTCGCAGGAAGTCTCCTGATCTTGCTGGCATTGCCATTGGTCGGGATCCCGGCGGAGCTTTCGCTGCGTTCCCATCCACCCATCCTGGCCATGGTCCTGATCGCGATCGGCGCACACTGGCTGGGGCACACGCTCTTCGCACCGCACGACGCGCGCCACCGGCTGGTCGCGCTCAGCGAAAGGCGTGCGCAGATCGCGTTCCGGCTCTGCCAGTTTGTGGGCGCGGTCGCCGCCCTGGAACTCGCACTCGAGACGGCACGGTGGCGCTTCTTCGTGGATGAGGCCACGGTCGCGGTCACGGCGGTGCCGGCAATCCTGCTTGCGGCGGGGGCGCTCTGGTATCTCTCGCATCTCGTGCAGGAGGGGGCCGTTCGCGCGCCGACAGAGGGCGAGCGGCACATGCAACCGCGGATCGGCGCGCGCTTTGCAGGCTTTGTCGCGACCCTGATGCGGCTGGCCGCCGGAGGCTCGGTGGCGCTTGTGCTCGCAGGCTACGTGAACCTGGCACGGCACCTGGCAGACGCCATCGTGCTGACCGCTGTGTGGCTGGGCCTCGCGGTTTTCCTCTATGCGGTCGCAACCTCGACGGTCCTGGCGCTCGTCGGCCGCGGCGAGGCGGAGGAGGAACCGAGCCTTCCGCTGCTTCCGGTGACCGTCGTCTTTCTTCTGGCCCTGCTTTTCGCGCCTCTCCTCGCCTTGAGCTGGGGCGCGCGCATGACCGACATCGCCGAGGCATGGCGCCTCATCACAAACGGCGTCCGGATCGGCGACGTGCAATTGTCGCTCGGCGCGCTGTTGACGCTGGTCATCGTCTTCACCGCCGGAATGCTGGCAACGCGCTGGCTGCAGCGGCTCCTGCGCGAAACGGTGCTGCCGCGCACGCGGCTCGACCCGGGCGCACGCACTGCGCTGGTGACGGGTGTCGGCTATGTCGGACTGACGCTCGCCGCGCTTCTCGCGGTATCCTTCGCCGGCCTCAACCTGTCGAGCCTCGCCGTGGTCGCGGGCGCGCTGAGCGTCGGCATCGGCTTCGGGTTGCAAACCATCGTGTCGAACTTCGTCTCGGGCATCATCCTGCTCGTGGAACGCCCGATCAAGGAGGGCGACTGGATCGAGGTGTCGGGACACACCGGCATCGTTCGCAAGATCGCGGTGCGTTCGACCCGCATCGAGACGTTCGACCGGCACGACGTGATCATCCCGAACCAGGATCTGATCGCGGGCACCGTCAAGAACATGACGCTGACAAGCAGTGCGGGCCGCCTGATCGTGCCGGTCGGGGTGGCCTATGGCAGCGACCTGCCGGCCGTGACCCGGATCCTGCTCGATGCCGCTGGGCAGGAGCCGGAGGTGCTGCACGATCCAGACCCCCAGGCGCTGTTCCTCGGCCTTGGGGACAATGCGCTCGAGTTCGAGTTGCGCTGCATCCTGCGCGACGTCGGCCAGACGCTGAACGTGAAATCGCGCCTGCTCATGGCGATCTACGAAAACCTGAACAAGGAGGGGATCGAGATCCCGTTTCCGCAGCGCGACATCCATCTGCGCGACGTCGAACGTATCGCGGACGCCTTTCGCGGCGTGCGCCGGGAAAGTTCAGAACCTGCGCCCGTTCATTCTGCCGCGGCCGCCCCGGACGCCGGCGAAGCCATCAGCCGGTCGTAGACCTGCTTGTAGGCGATCGTGGAACTGGGCTGGTTCCGGTTCGCGCTCTCGCCGCCCGGATCGAGGGCGCCGGGCCGGTACTGCCACAGCCCGGTCACCTCGCTCGGGCTGACGCCGAAGCGAAGCCGGAACAGGCTGCTGAAGTGGCTGACCGAGTTGAAGCACCATTTCTCGGCGACTGCCGTCACGACGCCGCGCGTGGGAACGGAATTCGCCAGATCCTTGTAGGCGCGCTCGAGCCTGCGCAACATGATGAAGGATTGCAGGCCTCCGTGCGGGGCGAAGTCGCGGTATACCGTCGACCTGGAAGCCCCGAACGTCTTGCGCAGGGTGTCGAGACCAAGATCGGCGACCTGAAGGTTGCATTCCAGAAAGTTGCGCATGGATGCGCTGCGGCTCCGGCGCATCGCCTTGTCTTCCTCGCTGTCGAGCGCGCCCGACAGGATCCCGCGGAGCAGGCCGGTGATGCCTGCCGAAAGGACAGGTGCGTCCTTGGGCGTTGCGTCCGGCAGGTGGGTGAAGGCGGACACGAAGGCA
>JAJLJT010000290.1:0-4582 GCA_033844555.1 Alphaproteobacteria bacterium
GGCGGTGTAGAGGCCGTCGATGTCCGACAGCAGCACGAGCACGTCCGCCCCCGCCATCACCGCGACGCGGGCGGCCAGCCGGTCGTTGTCGCCGAAGCGGATCTCCTGCGTCGCGACCGTGTCGTTCTCGTTGATGACGGGAACCGCGCGCAGCTTCAGCAGCGTCTGCAGGGTCGCCCGCGCGTTGAGATAGCGCCGCCGACGCTCCGTATCTTCCGGCGTCAGCAGGATCTGCGCGACCGAGATGCCATGGGGTTTGAGCGCATCGACATAGGCGCCCGCGAGCCGGATCTGCCCGGCCGCGGCGGCCGCCTGCGCCTCCTCCAGCCTCGGGCCGCGCGACTTGGGCAGCTTCAGCACCCGGCGGCCGAGCGCGATGGAACCCGAGGAGACGAGGATCACCTCCTTGCCCGCGGTGTGCAGGCGTGCGACGTCGCCCGCCAGTGCGTCGAGCCAGGGGCGGTTCACCTCGCCCGTCGCCTTGTCGACGAGCAGGGCCGAGCCGATCTTGATGACGACGCGCTGTGCCGCGTCGAGGCGGGGGCTCAGGGACGCCACGGCGCGTCCTCCCCGTCCTCCCCGCCGTCCGGGTCCTCGTCCGGCATGTCTCCGGAGGGCGGCGCCTCGTGGGCGCGTCCGGCGTCGATCTCCGCCATGAGGACATGAACGAGGTCCTTCACGCCCATGCCGCTGACGCCGGAGACGAGATGCACCGGCTTGCCGCACGCGGCGGAGAGGTCGGCGCGGCGTTCGGCGAGCGTGTCGGCGTCGAGCGCGTCGATCTTGTTGAGCGCCACGATCTCCGGCTTGTCTTCCAGCCCCTCGCCATAGGCATCGAGTTCCGCGCGCACCGTGGTGTAGGCGTGGCCCACGTCCTCCTGCGTGCCGTCGACGAGATGCAGCAGCACCGCGCAGCGTTCCACATGGCCGAGGAAACGGTCGCCGAGGCCCACCCCTTCGTGCGCGCCCTCGATCAGGCCGGGGATGTCGGCCAGCACGAACTCCCGCTCGCCCGCGGCCACGACGCCGAGGTTGGGGTGCAGGGTCGTGAAGGGATAGTCGGCGATCTTGGGCTTGGCCCGGCTGACGGCGGCCAGGAAGGTCGACTTGCCCGCATTCGGCAGGCCGACGAGGCCCGCGTC
Organism: Alphaproteobacteria bacterium; assembly: GCA_033844555.1. Taxonomy (GTDB): domain Bacteria; phylum Pseudomonadota; class Alphaproteobacteria; order Futianiales; family Futianiaceae; genus Futiania. The sequence goes on from JAJLJT010000290.1 coordinate 1,143, forward strand.
CGCGATCAGCTTCAGGCGCAGGACGATCCAGCGTTCCTCCCCCTCCTGGCCCGGGTTGGCGCGGCGCGGGGCCTGGTTGGTCGAGGACTTGAAGTGCGCGTTGCCGAAGCCGCCGTTGCCGCCCTTCAGAAGGCGTACGCGCTGGCCCACCTCCGTCAGGTCGGCCAGAAGCGCGTCGGTTTCGGCGTCGAGCACCTGCGTGCCCACGGGCACCTTCAGTTCGACGTCGTCGCCGTTCTTGCCGTGCCGGTTGCGGCCCATGCCGTGCCCGCCGGTCTTCGCCTTGAAATGCTGCTGGAAACGGTAGTCGATGAGCGTGTTGAGCCCCTGCACGCAGACGATCCACACGTCGCCGCCGCGCCCGCCGTCACCGCCGTCCGGGCCGCCGAACTCGATGAACTTCTCGCGCCGGAACGACACGCAGCCCGCCCCGCCGTCGCCGGAGCGGACATAGACCTTGGCCTGATCGAGAAACTTCATCGGGAGCGGCTTTCAGTGGTGCGCGACGAAAAAGGGGGATGGTGACCCATCCCCCTCGCATCGTTCTATGTCGTGACCGCCCGCCTCAGGCGAGCGGCTCCACCGACACGAAGGTCCGGTCGGAGCGGCCGACGTGGAACTTCACCCGGCCTTCGCTCACCGCGAAGATCGTGTGGTCCTTGCCGATGCCGACATTCTCGCCCGGGTGGAACTTCGTGCCGCGCTGGCGGACGATGATGTTGCCGGGGATCACATGCTCGCCGCCGAACTTCTTGACGCCGAGGCGGCGGCCGGCGGAGTCGCGGCCGTTGCGGGACGAACCGCCTGCTTTCTTGTGTGCCATATCCCGTTACCCCTTACTTCGCTTCGCCGGCTGCCAGCGCCTTGGCCTGGGAAACCCAGTCCTCGCGCTCGATCCGGCCCTTGAAGTTCAGAACCTCGTCCACGCGGGCGATCTCGTCGGCCGTGAAGGCCGCGATCTGCGCGTATTGCGTGATGCCGAGGGCATGCAGCTTCTTCTCCAGCACCGGACCCACGCCGGAGATCTTCTTCAGATCGTCGGCAGCGCCTTCGGGAGCGGTGAAGAGCGGCGCCGTCTCGGCGGCCTCTTCCTTGGGTTCGGCCTTCGGCTTCTCGGCCTTGGCCTTCGCCGCGGGCTTGGCGCCGCCGGTCAGGATGTCGGTGATGCGCAGGATCGAGATGTCCTGGCGGTGACCGTTCTTGCGGCGGGAGTTCTTGCGGCGGCGCTTCTTGAACACCACCAGCTTCGGCCCGCGCGCCTCGGCAACGACTTCCGCTGCGACGGACGCACCGTCCACGGTCGGCGCGCCGACGGTGACGGTCTCGCCGTCGCCGAGCATGAGCACTTCGTCGAGCGTCAGCGTGGACCCGGCTTCGCCCGGAAGCCGCTCCACCCGGATGACGTCGTTCTTGGCGACCTTGTATTGCTTGCCGCCCGTTCGGATGACCGCGAACATGGGATCACTCGCGCTTTATGAATAAAACCCTGGGCCGGGGCGACCTCATGCCTCCCGGCGAAGGTGGCGAGATACACGCGCGGCCCCACCCTGTCAAGCAAGCCGGGCAGGCAAAATGGCCGAACGGGCGGGAAAATCGCGCAGGCGCCGCCTCAGCGCCGTCCGGCCCGGTGCGCCGACCGCCACGCGCAGATGCAGGCGAAATAGACGCTCGCCGCCACCCACAGCCAGAAGACGAGCGGGTGCGCCTCGCGCGCGGGCGTTCCCTCCGCCGCGCCGAGCACGAGCGTCAGCGACGTCCCGGCCCACAGCACGGTCACGGGGATCGTCACCCGGCGCAGCGTGCGCACGCGCAACGGGTGCACGACCTTCACCGGCACGAAGGTCAGCACGCCGCAGACCGCGATCACCGCGACGTTCACCCACCCTTGCGTCCCGAGGATGTGGAAATAGAAGACGACCACGTTCCACAGCGCCGGGAAGCCGGAGAAGTAGAAGTCGTTGGTCTTCATGTCGACGTTCGCGAAGGTATAGAGCGACGCCGCCATCACGAAGGCGGCGACCGGCACCGCCCAGTCCGCCGGAACCATGGCGAACCACCAGATCATCAGCGCAGGCACGACGACATAGGTGAAATAGTCGATGACGAGGTCGAGCGCCGCGCCGTCGAAGCGGGGCGTCAGTTCCTTCACCCGCAGCCGTCGCGCAAGCGTGCCGTCGATGCCGTCGACGAAGAGCGCGAGCCCGAGCCAGAGGAAGGCCGCGGCCCGGTCGCCCTGGAAGATGGCGACGAGCGCGAGGAAGCCGAGCACCACGCCCGAGGCGGTGAAGGCATGAACGGCCCAGGCGGCCGCGACGCGCCCCTTGCCGCGCAGCGCCTTGGCCCTGAGCGCGCGGACGCGGGTTGCCGCGCGGGCCGTGCTTTCGCGGAACTCGGTCATGGCGTTTCATCGCATATTCCCCTGCCGCTGTCAGGTCCCGCGCGCGCGTGAAGAAAGCTGCAGAAGAGGCGGATTCGCCTCTTGGCGCGGACGAAGGCTTGGGCTAGGGTGCGCGCCGCTTTCCGGGGTCCCCGTCCCCGGTCACGGCTGCGGAGAGGTGCCGGAGTGGTCGAACGGGGCGGTCTCGAAAACCGTTGTGCGCGCGAGCGTACCGTGGGTTCGAATCCCACCCTCTCCGCCATTCATTCGAAGTAAGATACTGACATTATTAGATATTACATTTATTCGAAGGGAATGACCCCCAATCTTGCCCACAAACGACGCTGCGCTTCGGTCGGAATTCGATGGATCGGCGAGGACGTTCAAAACAGCCGCAAACATCAATTCCTGCCACTGAGGAATGTGGCGTCGAACCTGATATGTCCTGTTGCTAGGATAAGCGCTGCTCGAAACCCACAAACGCACCGACCGCGCTCCCTGTAAGAGAAGCCGTCGCCAACACGAGGGCGCGTATCGCGTGGGTAACCCTGGCGCATTGAGGCATCTACCGCGCGCCGCGGGCGCCGTGACGCGAGGTTGCACTCGATGCAACGACTAGTCGCCGCGTCTGAACTGCAAGGGCAGACGTGAGTGATGATAATCGAACAGGACCGCAACCGGGACATCCCGACTGTCCGATAGAGACCCGGCACGGGGACTTCATCAGGGCCAGCGGTCATATGCACCGCGCACAAAGGCCTGAAGCATGACCGCAAGCAACAACACAATCGCCCAAACTCAGCTCAAACCCTGGATCAACCGGGGCCGTCCACGCATGATCGCATCCGCCCCGGAGAGCCATTCCGATATTCTCCTGCCAGGCGCGGATCAAGTTGACCGCTGATATGGCTAGCGGAGGACGACACGGGCTCAGAATACTGCCTCGCTCGATGCGCGTGGTGGCCTGTAAACCCTCACTTACTCAATTGTTAACTATTCTAAGCAGCTGCAGTCCTGGTGGTCCGACAACAGCAAGAGGGATCAAGCATTTAAGGTTCGGCAT
>JAJLJT010000291.1:0-6383 GCA_033844555.1 Alphaproteobacteria bacterium
GCGTCCGCCATCTCCGGCGCGACGACCAGCATCATGCCGAGCCCCATGTTGAAGGTGCGCAGCATCTCGCCCGCCTCCATGCGGCCCGTCTCCTTCGCCCATCCGAAACAGGCGGGCGGCGTCCAGGCGCCGAGGTCCACCTCGGCCACCGTTCCCTCCGGCAGGACGCGCGGCAGGTTTTCGGTGATGCCGCCCCCGGTGATGTGGGCCAGCGCCTTTACCCCGCCGGTGCGGATCGCAGCCAGCGCGGCCTTCACATAGATGCGGGTGGGGGCGAGCAGCGCCTCCGCCACGCTCTGCCCGTCCGCGAAGGGGGCAGGATCGTCCCAGCCGAGACCCGCTTCCGCGACGAGGCGGCGCACCAGCGAATAGCCGTTGGAATGGAAGCCCGAGGCGGGAAGGCCCAGGATCAGGTCGCCGTCGGCCACGTCGGCGCGCGGCAGGACCGCGTCCCGCTCCACCGCGCCCACGGAAAAGCCCGCGAGGTCGAAGTGGCCGGCGGCGTACATGCCCGGCATCTCCGCCGTCTCGCCGCCGACGAGTGCGCAGCCCGCCTGGCTGCAGCCCTCGGCGATGCCCTTCACCACGTCGCGCGCGGCCTCGACCGACAGCTTGCCGGTCGCGAAATAGTCCAGGAAGAACAGAGGCTCAGCACCCTGCACCACGAGGTCGTTCACGCACATGGCGACGAGGTCGATGCCGACCGTGTCGTGCCGGCCGGTCTCGATGGCGATCAGCAGCTTGGTGCCGACGCCGTCCGTCGAGGAGACGAGGACCGGGTCGCGGAAGCCCGCCGCCTTCAGATCGAACAGCGCGCCGAAGCCGCCGAGGCTCGCGTCCGCGCCGCTGCGGCGGGTCGCCTTGGCGAGCGGCTTGATGGCGTCGACGAGCGCGTTGCCCGCGGCGATGTCGACGCCGGCATCGGCATAGGTGAGGCCAGATTTCCCGGAACCGGTCATGGGGCGGTCAGCGTCCTTCGCGCAGTCATGGATCGGCCCGTCTGTTAGCAGGCGCGCGCGCGCGACGCCAGTGGCCAGCGTCCGGCCGATCCAGCCGCGCGGACATACACGGACTTCAAGTCCCCTGCTCGACGGGTTAAATGGCCGCACGCGGTAATTGCGGAGCTTGCCCCTTGACGCTGCCCAACCTGATCACGCTTGCCCGGCTCTTCGCGGTGCCGGGCATTCTCTATGCGATCGCCATCGGCCAGTACGAGTTGTCTTTCGTCATCTTCGTGGCGGCGGGGGTGAGCGACGCGCTCGACGGCTTCATCGCCAAGCGCTTCGACCTCGCGACGACGCTGGGGGCGTGGCTCGATCCGATCGCGGACAAGGCGCTGCTGGTCAGCGTGTTCGTGGCGCTTGGCTTCCAGGGACACATTCCGCCGTGGCTCGTGATCGTGGTGGTCAGCCGCGACCTTCTCATCGTGGGGGCGATCCTGCTTGCCCGCCTGATGGATGTGGAGATCCCGGTCAAGCCGATATTCGTGAGCAAGATCAATACGTCGCTGCAAATCGTGCTGATGGCCGTGGTGCTGTGGACGCTGGGCTACGGCGCCAGCTACCCGATGCTTGTGCTTCTGCTCTCGGTCGGCGTTGTGGTAACGACGGTCGTATCGGGCGTGCAGTATCTGGTCCGCTGGCTCGAGGCGGTGGGTACGGGCGAGTAGCGTTAGGGCGCCGGGCGTAACCTTCCGGCGAGCGAGAGGTAGAGAGAGCCATGTCCATGCGGTCGCACGCGCTGTTCTGGTTGGCGGTTCTGGCCGGGACGCTCATTTTCCTTGGCGCGCTCGGCGGGATCCTGCTGCCGTTCGTGGTGGCGCTGGGCCTCGCCTATCTGCTCGACCCCGTCGTCGACCGGATGGAGACGTGGGGCCTCGGCCGGATGACGGCGACCATCGTCGTGATCGTGCTCGTCTGCCTGCTGGGCGTCGCGGCCTTCCTGCTCATGATTCCGCTGCTCCTCGACCAGGCGGTCGGTTTCGCCCAACGCCTGCCCGAGCTTGCCGCCCGGCTGCGGGAGATGGCGCTCAATCTCTCGGCCGGGCCGATCGGGCAGTATCTCGAGAATTCCGGGACCGACGTGACCGGTACGATCAAGGACGTGTCTGCGACGCTGCTCGGCATCCTCGGCGACGTGGCCAAGCGCGTCTGGGCGAGCGGGCTTGCGCTCTTCAACCTCGTCTCGCTGATCCTCATCACGCCGTTCGTGGCGTTCTACGTGCTGCTCGACTGGGACCGCATGGTCGCCAAGATCGACAGCTGGCTGCCGCGCCGCCATGCCGACACGATCCGCAAGATCGCGCACGACATCGACGACGTGCTGGCGGGCTTCATCCGCGGGCAGGGGACGGTGTGCCTGATCCTCGGCGTCTTCTACATGCTGGGCCTGAGCATCGTCGGCCTGGATTACGGTCTGATCATCGGCTTCGTGGCCGGGCTTCTGACCTTCATTCCCTTCGTGGGCGCGGCGGTCGGACTGCTGATGTCGGTGGGCGTCGCGCTCGTCCAGTTCTGGCCGGACTATGTGATGATCGGGGCGGTCGCGGCGATCTTCTTCGCAGGCCAGGCGCTGGAGGGGAATTTCCTCTCGCCGAAGCTCGTCGGCGACCATGTGCAGTTGCATCCGGTCTGGATCATCTTCGCGCTGCTGGCCTTCGGCTATCTCTTCGGATTGGTGGGGACGCTGATTGCAGTGCCTGCGGCGGCGGTGATCGGCGTTCTGGCGCGCTTCGGCGTCGCGACCTACCTGCAGAGCGATCTCTATGACGGCCGCGAGGGAAGCGACGGAGAGACATGAGCGCGCAGCTCGCCTTCCGCTGGGACGCCCGGATCAGCCACGGGCGAACCGATTTCGTGGTGTCGGCCGGGAACGCCGCGCCCGTCGGGCTGATAGAGGCATGGCCCGATTGGCCGGGACGCACGCTGGCGCTCTGCGGGCCCGCGGGCTGTGGCAAGAGCCACCTCGCGAACGTCTGGGCCGACGAGATCGGCGATGCGCTGCGTCTGCCGCTCGACGGTCTGACGGAGGCGCGCGTCTCCCGTCTGACCGGGGCGGAGCACATCCTGATCGACGACGCCGGCGTGCCGGTGGAGGAGGCCGCGCTCTTCCACCTCCTGAACCTGCTGAAATCCGGCGGCGGCAGCCTGCTGATGGCGGCGCGCACCGCGCCCGCACGCTGGAAGACGCGGCTGCCGGACCTTGCCTCGCGGCTGAGGGCGGTGACGGTCGCGCAATTCGACCTGCCCGACGACGACCTGCTCGCCGCGTTGCTGCACAAGCACTTCCGCGACCGCCAGCTCGACGTGGCCGACGCGGTCGTGCGCTTTCTCGTCCCGCGGATGATCCGCTCGGGCGCGGAGGCGGCGCGGCTTGCCGAGGCGCTCGATGCCGAGGCGCTTGCGCGCGGCCAGGCCGTGACCGTGCGGCTCGCGGGCGAGGTGCTGGCGGCCCATGATGCAGGGACGTAACGCCTCCGTCACACGCATATGGTATCGGTCGGTTTTGCTTTCTCACACATGCAAGCCAAGGCAAGATCGACGTCCATGAGCACGGCAGCGCGCAGCGAAGGCGAACCGCGGCCCGGCAGGGGGGAGGAGACCCTTGCCGCCGACCTGATCGATTCGCCCACCCGTTTCTTCAACCGCGAGCTGAGCTGGCTCCAGTTCAACCGGCGGGTGCTCGAGGAATCCCAGAACCTGAACCATCCGCTGCTGGAGCGGCTCCGGTTCCTGTCGATCTCCGCCACCAATCTCGACGAGTTCTACACGGTCCGCGTGGCTGGCCTGCGCGGCATGATGCGCGCGGGCGTCGAGACGCTGAGCCAGGACGGCTTGACGCCCGCACAGCAGCTCGAGCGCGTGAACGCGCAAGCCAACCGCCTGATCGCGGACCAGCAGGCGATCTGGCGCGGCATCGTCGACGAGCTGCGCACCCAGCGCATCGAGGTGCTGGAGCCGAAGGAGCTGACCGCGGCGGAGCGGCAGTGGATCGACAAGCGCTTTCTCGACGAGATCTTTCCGGTTCTCACCCCGCTCGCCATCGACCCGGCCCACCCCTTTCCCTTCATCCCGAACCAGGGCTTCGCGATCGCGCTGCAGCTTCGCCGCAGGTCGGACGGCGAAACGCTGGAGGCGCTCTTGCCGGTGCCGAACCAGCTGCGCCGCTTCATCCGTATCCCCGACCTCGGCAAGGGCCGGGGCAAGCCGCGCATCCGCTTCATCTCGCTCGAGAACGTGCTGAGCCTGCATTTCGACAGCCTTTTTCCCGGGTATGAGGAAGTCGGGCGCGGTGCCTTCCGCGTGCTGCGCGACAGCGACATCGAGATCGAGGAGGAGGCCGAGGACCTTGTCCGCGAGTTCGAGTCCGCGTTGAAGCGCCGGCGCCGGGGCAGCGTCATTCGTCTCAAGGTCGACAACATGATGCCGCCGGACCTCGTGGCGATGGTCGCGGGCGAACTGGACGTCGACAAGGGCGAGGTCGTGGTGATCGACGGTGTCCTGGGCCTCGCGGACGTGAACCAGCTTATCGTCGACGACCGGCCGGACCTGAAGTTCACGCCGTACAACGCCCGCTTTCCGGAGCGGATCAGGGAGCATGGCGGCGACTGTTTCGCGGCGATCCGCGCGAAGGACATCATCGTTCACCACCCCTACGAGTCCTTCGACGTGGTCGTGCAGTTCCTGCGGCAGGCGGCCCAGGATCCGAACGTCGTGGCGATCAAGCAGACCCTTTACCGGACCAGCCATGACAGCCCGGTCATCAAGGCGCTGATCGAGGCGGCGGAGGCGGGCAAGTCGGTCACCGCGCTCGTCGAGCTCAAGGCCCGCTTCGACGAGGCCGCAAACATCAAGTGGGCGCGCGACCTTGAACGCGCGGGCGTGCAGGTCGTGTTTGGCTTCATCGACCTGAAGACGCACGCCAAGGTCTCGATGGTCGTGCGGCGCGAGGGCGGGGGGCTGCGGACCTACGCCCATTTCGGGACGGGCAACTATCACCCGATCACGGCGCGCATCTACACCGACCTCTCGCTGTTCAGCGCGGACGAGGCGCTGGGCAGGGATGCCGCGCGGCTGTTCAACTTCATCACCGGCTATGCCGAGCCGGTGGGACTGGAGAAGATCGCGATCTCTCCTGTCTCCCTGCGCGACACGCTTCTGCGCCACATCGACCAGGAGATCGCCCATGCCCGCGCGGGCCGCCCCGCCGCGATCTGGGCGAAGATGAATGCGCTGGTCGAGCCGGGCCTGATCGATGCCTTCTACAAGGCGTCGCAGGCCGGTGTGAGCGTTCGGCTCGTCATTCGCGGCATCTGCTGCCTGCGGCCCGGAATTCCGGGCCTGAGCGAGAACATCGAGGTGCGCTCCATCGTCGGGCGGTTCCTCGAACACTCGCGCATTGTCTGCTTCGGCAACGGCTCCCCCTTGCCCTCGCGCAGGGCGAAGGTCTACATCACGTCAGCCGACCTGATGCCGCGAAACCTGTTCCGCCGCGTCGAGTCGATGGTGCCGATCGAGAACGAGACGGTGCATGAACAGGTGCTGGACCAGATCATGTGCGCAAACCTGATCGACACGGAGCAGAGCTGGGTGCTCGAACCCGACGGCAGCTATCGCCGGCTGAGCGCGGAGACCCCGGACAAGGCGTTCAACGCGCATCATTATTTCATGACGAACCCGAGCCTTTCGGGGCGCGGATCGACCCTGAAGACCGAGCAGCCGCGTCCGCTCATGGAACGCACCTGAAGCCACGTGGACGGATCCTTGCCAGACGATTCACCGGCCCAACCCGCACGACAGGGCGCCCGCAGGCTCCTGGGCGTCATCGACGTCGGCTCCAACTCCGTGCGCCTGGTGGTCTACGACCTGACCGACCGGATCGTCGTGCCGCTCTACAACGAGAAGGCCTTGTGCGGCCTGGGGCGGCTCGACCCGGAGACGGGATGCCTGGCGCAGGCAGCCGCCGACAGCGCGCGGCGAACGCTCAGGCGGTTCCGGCGCCTGGTCGACGCCATGGCGCTCGACGAGATCATCGCCGTCGCCACCGCCGGTATCCGCGACGCCGCGGACGGGGCGGACTTCGTGACCGAGGTGCGGGACGAGATGGGTCTGCCGTTGCGCGTGCTGAGCGGGGACGAGGAGGCGAGCTATGCCGCGCTGGGCGTGCTCTCGGCCATTCCGGACGCGCGCGGCATTGCGGGGGATCTGGGCGGCGGCAGCCTGGAACTGGTCGAGATCGCTGCCGCACAAGGCTCGCCCACGCATCGCGTCTCGCTTCCCGTCGGGCCGTTGCGCCTGCCGCAGGGCAGCAGCGCGGCGGACCACAAGCAGGCCGAGGATATCATCGACGCGGCGCTCGACGGCGTGCCGTGGCTGACGGAGGCC
>JAJLJT010000292.1:0-2214 GCA_033844555.1 Alphaproteobacteria bacterium
GAGATCGGCGTGGATGCCCACATCGGCAATTTCGTCGAGATCAAGAAGGCCCGGATCGAGGAGGGTGCGAAGGTCAATCACCTCTCCTATATCGGCGATGCCCGGGTGGGCGCGCGCGCCAACATCGGGGCGGGCACGATCACCTGCAACTACGACGGCTTCACCAAGAGCCATACGGACATCGGCGCGGGCGCCTTCATCGGCTCCGACACGCTGCTGATCGCGCCGGTGGCCATCGCGGACGGCGCCTACACGGGCTCCGGCACCGTGGTGACGAAGGACGTGCCGCGCGACGCGCTCGCCGTGTCGCGGCCCGACCTCAAGATCATCGACGGCTGGGCGGCGCGCCATCGCGCCCGCAAGCAGCAGCGCAAGAAGGCGGGCTGACGGGCCCGGCCAGGAAAATCGAGACGGCGTACGAACAAGGGAACGACGCAAGATGTGCGGTATTGTCGGCATTCTCGGCAAGGACGACGTGGCCCCCCGCCTGGTGGAGGCGCTGAAGCGGCTCGAATACCGGGGATACGATTCCGCCGGCGTGGCGACCGTCGTGAACGGGCATATCGAGCGGCGGCGTGCCTCCGGCAAGCTCGGCAATCTCGCAGGGATGCTGCAGCAGGCGCCGATCGCAGGCGCGGTCGGCATCGGCCACACCCGCTGGGCAACGCACGGCAGCCCGACCGAAGGCAACGCGCATCCGCACGCCACCGACCGCGTGGCCGTCGTCCACAACGGCATCATCGAGAACTTCCGCGAACTGCGCCGGGAGCTCGAGGCCGAAGGCGCGGTCTTCGCCAGCGAGACCGATACCGAGACCGTCGTCCACCTGGTCACCAAGTATCTGAACACCGGCCTCACGCCGCAGGACGCGGCGGCGGCGACGCTGTCGCGGCTGGAAGGCGCGTTCGCGCTCGCCTTTATCTTCCGGGGGGAGCACGACCTGATGGTCGCCGCCCGGCGCGGCAGCCCGCTCGCCATCGGCTGGGGCGAGGGGGAGATGTACGTGGGCTCCGACGCGCTGGCGCTCGCGCCGATGACCAACCGCGTGACCTATCTGGAGGACGGCGACTGGGCCGTGCTGACTCGCGAGGGCGCGCTGATCCATGACGAGGCTGGCAACCGGGTCGAGCGGCCGGTGAAGGTCGTCTCCGTCTCCTCCGTCCTCGTCGACAAGGGCAACCACCGCCACTTCATGGCGAAGGAAATCCACGAGCAGCCGGAGGTCGTGGGCCACACGCTGTCGACCTTCTACCGGCCGATGACGGAGACGGTGGAGCTTCCGGCCGCGCCCTACGACTGGGCGGCGCTGCCCAAGGTCACCATGGTCGCCTGCGGCACGGCGCATTTCGCGTGCGCGGTCGCGAAATACTGGTTCGAGCAGGTGGCCCGCCTGCCCGCCGAGACCGACATCGCGTCTGAGTTCCGCTACCGCAACCCGCCGCTCGTCAAGGGCGGGCTGTCGCTCTTCGTCTCGCAGTCGGGCGAGACCATTGACACGCTGACCGCCTTGCGGCTCGCGAAGGAGCAGGGCCAGCACATCGCCGGCATCGTCAACGTGCCGGAAAGCGCGATTGCGCGGGAATCGGATGTGCTCTACCCGACCAATGCGGGGCCGGAGATCGGGGTCGCCTCGACAAAGGCGTTCACCTGCCAGCTCACCACGCTCGCCCTCCTCGCCATCGCGGCGGGCGAGGCGCGCGGGTCCATCGACGCAAACGAGCGCAAGCGGCTGACGCGCACGCTCGCCGAACTGCCGCGCCTGATGAACGTCGCGCTGCACCTCGACGAGGCGATGGGCGAAGTGGCGCACGACCTCGCCAAGGCGCGCGATGTCCTCTACCTGGGGCGGGGCGCGATGTACCCGCTGGCGCTCGAAGGGGCGCTCAAGCTCAAGGAAATCAGCTACATCCATGCCGAGGGTTATGCGTCGGGCGAGCTGAAGCACGGCCCCATCGCGCTGATCGACGAGAACGTGCCGGTCATCGTGCTCGCGCCGTCGGACGAGCTGTTCGACAAGACCGTCTCCAACATGCAGGAGGTGATGGCGCGCGGCGGCCGCGTGATCCTCATCACAGACAGGACGGGGGCGGAGCGTGCGGGCGACAGCGCCTGGCACACCATCGTCCTGCCGGACGCCGACCCGTTCGTGGCGCCGATCCTCTATTCGATCCCGATCCAGCTTCTCGCCTATCACACGGCGGTGGCGAAGGGGAC
>JAJLJT010000293.1:0-6733 GCA_033844555.1 Alphaproteobacteria bacterium
CCCATCCCCTTCACCTACATGCGCCACGGGAAGCGCGTCCTGGACAAGGTCTGAGGCCATGCCGGCGGCGGCGGGCGACGGGCGCGTGCGCTCCATCGCGGCGGTCGTGGCCGGGGCCAGCATCGTCGGCCTTGTCCTGAGCCTCACCCTGCCGCTGCTCGCCATCCGCATGGAGGAGGCGGGCGCATCCGCCACCTTCATCGGCGCGAACAGCGCCATGCCGGCGCTGGCAATCCTGCTGGTGACGCCGTTCCTGCCGCGCCTGCTCGGCCGTTTCGGCACGGCGCCCGTCCTCATGTGGTGCCTGCTGCTGACCGCGGGCACGCTTGCCCTCTTCCATCCGATCGAGAACCTCTGGTGGTGGTTCCCGTTGCGGTTCCTGAACGGGATCGGCCTCGTCAGCATCTTCGTCATCAGCGAATCCTGGATACAGGCGGTGGCGACGCGGGCGACGCGCGGACGCCTCGTCGCGCTCTATACCACCTGCTTCTCCATCGGCTGGGCGGGCGGGCCCGCCGTGCTTGCCACGCTCGGGACGCAAGGCGCGGCCCCTTTCGCGGCGGGCGTCGTGCTGATCCTCGCGGCGGCCGGGGTAATCGCCTGGGGGCGCGACGTGGCCCCGCGCCTCGGCGGACGCTCGCCGCGGGCCGCCTGGTCCTTCCTGGCCGAGCGCCCGGCCGTGTTCGGCGCGATCATCTGCTTCTCGGCCATCGAGGCGGGCATCTTCACGCTGCTGCCGGTCTATGGCTTGCGCGTCGGCCTGGCGGAGGGCCAGGCGGCGCTGACGCTGACCGCGGTTGGACTTGGCAGCGCGGCCCTGCAATACCCGATCGGGATGCTGTCGGACCGCATCGGGCGCCATCCGGTGCTGGTCCTGTGCGCGCTGACGGGCGTTGCGGGCGCGGTCAGCCTGCCTGCCTTCGCGGGGAACCCGCCCCTTCTCTACGCCAGCATGTTCCTGTGGGCGGGCGTCGTCGCCGGGCTCTACACGACCGCGATGGCGGCGCTGGGCGACACCTACGAGGGCGCCGATCTCGTGGCCGCGACGGCGACCTTCACGGTCATGTACGGCATCGGTGCGCTCGCCGGACCGCCCGTCGCGGGGCTGTCGATGGATGCGCTGGACCCGCACGGGCTGGCCGTGATGCTGGGGGCCGTCTGCGCGCTTTACGCGGTTCTCGCAGGCGTGCGCGGGATGCGGTCGCGGCGCTTGACTTCCGGCGCGGGCGAAGGCATGTAAGCGCCTCACGCGGGGCCGGACATGACCGGCGCCGGGTCAAGACCGTTTTCGGAGTGCACGCCATGGCCAAGCCGACCACCATCAAGATTCGCCTGAACTCCACGGCGGGCACCGGCTTCTTCTATGTCACCAAGAAGAACACCCGCACGATGACCGAGAAGATGACCGTGCGGAAGTACGACCCCGTCGCGCGCAAGCACGTGGAGTTCAAGGAAGGCAAGATCAAGTAAGATCTCTGCCCGCCGCGCGGATCTCAGACCGCGCAGACAGGAAAAGCCCCGGACCGCATCCGGGGCTTTCGTCGTTCGGAGAGGTTTCGCAGACGGCTGCCGCCCCGCGTCAGGCCGCGGCGCGGCGGTTCAGAACCACGCGGTTCCGGCCGGTGTGCTTGGCATGGTAGAGCGCGTCGTCCGCCCGCTTCAGCAGGCGGTCGGCCGAATCCCCCTTGCCGCACGTCGCCGCGACGCCGATCGAGACGGTCACGGTCAGCGACCCCGGCCCCGTGTCGAGGCGGAACGGATGGCCCGCCACCTCGGCCCGCAGACGTTCCGCCACCATCGAGGCGAACGCCGGCTCGGTATCCGGCATCACGACCACGAACTCCTCCCCGCCATAGCGCGCTGCCATGTCGACGCCCCGGATGTTGTCGGAAATCCGGCGCGCGAACTCCTGCAGCACCACGTCGCCGACCTGGTGGCCGTGGGTATCGTTGATCGGCTTGAAATGATCGATGTCCATGATCAGCAGGGACACCGGCTTGCCGGTCCCTTCGGCCCGCTGGATCAGCGTCGACAGGTGGCCCGTCATGTAGCGGCGGTTGTAAAGGCCGGTGAGCGCATCCGTGACCGCCATCTCGATGCTGAGCTTGAGGTTGGACCGCAGCCGCTCGGCATAGCGGCGGCGGCGCAACTGCGTGCGCACGCGTGCCAGAAGCTCGTTCGGGTCGATCGGGCGGACCAGGTAGTCGTTCACGCCGATATCGAGGCCGCGCACCAGCCGCTCGGTATCGCCATCCTCGACGATGATGAGAATCGGCGTCTGCCGCGTCTGGTCCTGCGACCGGATGTGCGAACACAGCCGCATCCCGTCGTAGGCCTCGAGCGACATGGACACGACGATGATGTCGAATTCCTCGCTCTTCAGGCGGTTGAGGGCAGCCTGGCTGTCGGCCTCGATCGCGCACTCGAGCGTCTCGGGCAGCGCCTCGACCATGCGGTCGGCAGACCGGGCGCGGTCCTCGACAATGAGGATCCGGCCGCTCTCGGTATCCACGTCCGTCAGTTTCGTGCCTGCGACGACGCCCATCTGCTCGCTCGTCGCCTCGCGCATGCGCAGCTCGTCGGTCATCACCTTGAGGCGCACCAGGCTGCGGACGCGGGCAAAGAGCGCGACGTCCTCCACCGGCTTGGTCAGGAAGTCGTCGGCCCCGGCCTCCAGCCCGCGCACGCGGTCCGACGGCTGGTCGAGCGCGGTCACCATGACGACCGGAATATGCGACAGCTCCGGGTTGGCCTTCAGGCGCGTGCACACCTCGAACCCGTCCATGCCCGGCATCATCACGTCGAGCAGGATGATGTCCGGATGCTCCCGCTCCGCCGCCTCCAGCGCCTCGATCCCGTTCGATGCGGTGAGAACGTCGAAATACTCCGCCTGAAGCTTCGCTTCGAGCAGTTTGACGTTGGCCGGAATATCGTCGACGACAAGAACACGCGCGGTCATGGGCGCACCGGACTCCGCAGGATCAATCCAGGAAGTGTTTGATGGTATCGAGGAACTGTGTCACCGAGATGGGCTTGGAGATATAGGCCTCGCACCCGCCGTCCCGGATCTTCTCTTCGTCGCCCTTCATGGCGAACGCGGTAACCGCGATCACCGGAATCGACTTGAGGTGATCGTCCTCCTTGAGCCACTTCGTGACTTCCAGTCCCGAAACTTCCGGCAGCTGAATGTCCATGAGGATGAGATCCGGACGATGCGAGCGCGCCAGTTCCAGCGCCTCCATCCCGTCCTTCGTCTGGATCGTGTCATACCCATGCGCGTCCAGGAGATCATGGAACAGCTTCATATTCAGATCGTTGTCCTCCACGATCAGAACTTTCTTGGCCATAATCGTCCTCGCGATCCGCTACCTTCGGCTTATCCTTAATCCGCCATACGTTAAGACTGCCTTACGCAAACCGCGCAAGGGCGACGGCAACGAAGACAGAATACCGAGGTGGACGGTCGTATGTTAAACCAGAGCGGGAAGCCTGACGACTACGCAAATGTCCCGATTGAGAAACGAAATCCATTCTGAACGCATCCCTGCGCCGGATGCCGAGTCCACCGCCATCGCGGCCCTGGGCTACCTTGCTGCGCGCCCGGACCTGCTGGAGCGGCTGTTTACCCTGTCGGGCATGTCGCCGGGCGACCTGGCCGCGGGGGCGGGCGATCCGGACACGCTGGGGGCGATTCTCGACTTCGTGCTCGCGGACGAACCGGTCTTGCTGGCGTTCTGCGAGGATGCGGGCCTCGCGCCCGAAGCGGTGATGCGCGCCCGGGCGAGGCTGCCGGGCGCACCGGTGTGGGAGTGACCACTTGACGCAGACGCACACACGGAACGACCTCTTTGCCCAGATGGGTCCGAAGACGCCGCGCCCAGGCCTGCACCCGAAGACCGCGGCGCAGATCGACGGCCTGCACGTCGCGCCGGACAGGCCGCTGCTGATCTGCGACGCCGACGAGGTTCTGCTGATCTTCCTGCAAACGCTGGAGCGCTTCCTGGTGCGCGAGGGGTATGAGCTGCGCCTCGACGACTACCGCCTGACCGGAAACATCCGGCACGGCCGCACGGGCGTCCCCGTCGAGGCGGCGGGCGTCACCGACCTCATCACGCGCTTCTTCGAGCTGGAAACGCCCAACATCCCGGCCGTGGAGGGCGCAGCGCGCGCGCTGGAGGAGGCCGCGCGCGACATGCAGGTGGTGGTTCTGACGAACCTGCCGCACGCCCATCGGGAGGCGCGGACATCCGCGCTGTCCGCGCTGGGGATGCCTTATCCGGTGCTGACCAATTCCGGTCCGAAGGGCGCGGCGGTGGCGGCGCTGGCGGAGCGTGCGGGCGCCGCACCCAGCATCTTCGTCGACGACACGCCCGCCCATCTCGCGGCCGCGCGGGAGCACGCGCCCCATGTCCACCGCCTGCACTTCGTCGCCGACGACCGGCTGAAGCGCTTTCTCGGCGACCCCGAGGAGGCGCACAGCCACGCGACCCGGTGGGATCGCGCGAGCGAGATCATCCGCCGCGCTCTGGACGAGGCCCACGAGACCAGAGACCGCAGATGAGCCGCCCGCGCATCGGCATCGACCTCGGCGGCACGAAGATCGAGGGCGTGCTGATGCAGGCCGGCGGCAGCATCGCGCGGCGCGCGCGCGTGGCGACCCCACGCGGCGACTATGACGGCACGCTGGCCGCGATCGCGGGCCTTGTCGCGGCACTCGAGGAAGGTGCGGGCGGCGCGCCCTGCCGCGTCGGCGTGGGCATGCCGGGCTCGCTTTCGCCCGCCACGGGGCTTGTGCGCAATGCGAACTCCACCTGGCTGATCGGCCGCCCGTTCCGCGAGGATCTGGCGGCGGCTCTCGGAAGGCCTGTGCGAATCGCCAACGACGCCGACTGCTTCACGCTGTCTGAGGCGCGCGACGGCGCAGGCCAGGGCGCGGAGATCGTGTTCGGCGCGATCCTGGGGACGGGCGTCGGCGGGGGAATCGCGATCGGCGGCCGCCTCCTGCAAGGCGCAAGCGGCATCGCCGGCGAATGGGGCCACAATCCCCTGCCCGCCCCGCAGACGGACGAACTTCCCGGACCCGCCTGCTATTGCGGGCGTCATGGCTGCATCGAGACATGGCTGTCGGGCCCGGCACTCGAACGCGACCACGAGACGGCGACGGGCACACGCCTTCCGGCCGCGGAGATCGCGGCCCTGGCGGAGGCTGGCGCGGCGGACGCATCCGCCACGCTCGACCGCTACGCCGACCGGGCGGCGCGGGCGCTGGCGGGCATCGTCAACATCCTCGACCCGCATGTCATCGTGCTGGGCGGCGGCGTCTCCAACATCGGCGGGCTCTACCCGCGCATCGAGGAGCGGATCGGCGCGCACGTCTTCTCCGACGTCGTCGCCGTGAAGCTGAGACAGGCCCGGCACGGCGCATCCGGCGGCGTGCGCGGGGCGGCCTGGCTCTGGCCAGCTGAGGGGTGAGGCGATGCCCGGTCTCTGCCGCGACTGCCTGCACTGGGAGGACGGCGACGCGCCCGCCCGCCGCTGCCCGGCCTGTGGCAGCCCGCGCTGGCGGACGCACCCGGAGCTTGCCCGGCTGTCCATCGCGCACATCGATTGCGACGCCTTCTATGCGGCGGTCGAGAAGCGCGACAATCCGGCGCTGGAGGACAAGCCCCTCATCATCGGCGGCGGCGGGCAGCGCGGCGTGGTCAGCACCGCCTGCTATATCGCGCGCACCTATGGCGTGCGCTCCGCCATGCCGATGTTCAAGGCGCGCGCGGCATGCCCGCACGCGGTCATCCTGCCGCCCGACATGGGCAAATACCGCGAGGTTGGCCGCACGATCCGCGCCATGATGCTGGATGCGACGCCGCTGGTGGAGCCGCTCTCGCTCGACGAGGCTTTCCTCGACCTCACGGGCACCGAGCGCCTGCACAAGGGGCCTCCTGCACTGACGCTCGCCCGCCTGCTGCAGCGGATCGAGCGCGAGGTGCGCGTCACCGCATCGGCCGGTCTCGCGCCCAACAAGTTCCTCGCCAAGGTCGCGTCCGACCTCGACAAGCCGCGAGGCTTCTCCGTCATCGGCGCCGCGGAGGCACAGGATTTTCTGCGGGACAGGCCGGTTTCCACCATCTGGGGCGTGGGCAGGAGCCTCGGCGGACAGCTCGACGCGGACGGCATCCGCCGGATCGGCGACCTGCTGCGCTTCGAGGAGAACGCCCTCCTCGCCCGCTACGGCCAGATCGGACGCCGCCTCTACCGTTTCGCGCGGGGGCAGGACGACCGCAAGGTCACGCCGGACAGCCCGGCCAAGAGCGTGTCGGCGGAAACGACGTTCGAGACGGACCTCGCGACGCTCGACGCGCTCGACCCAGTGCTCTGGCGCATGGCGGAGAAGCTGGCGCGGAGGCTGCGGGAGCAGAAGCTCGCGGGGCTCTCGCTCGTCCTGAAACTCAAGACCGACAGCTTCCGGACCGTCACGCGGACACGCACCCTTCCCCGCCCCGAATGGACCGCCGATGCCCTGTACCGCGCCGCCCGGCCGCTGCTGGAGGGCGAGATCGGGCAGGCGCGCTATCGGCTGCTCGGCATCGGCGTCCAGCGCGTGACGCCGCAGCCCGAGGCGGTGCCCGACGACCTGTTCGACACCGAGGCCGAGGGACGGCGGAAGCGGACCGCCGCGGAATCGGCCATGGAGGCCCTGCGCGACAGGTTCGGCGCGCAGGCGGTGTTCAAGGGA
>JAJLJT010000294.1:0-6632 GCA_033844555.1 Alphaproteobacteria bacterium
GAGCCGTCGGCATAGGCCACGATCTCATCCTCGGTCCATTCGGTCGTCATCGGTTCAATCCCCGATCATGGGTGCGAGACGGGCCCGTGCGCGGGCAAGCCGGCTCATCACCGTGCCAATGGGTATCTCCAGCGTCTCGGCGGCCTCCCGGTAGGAGAGCCCCTCGATCGCCACCAGGACGAGCACGGCCCGCTGGTCCTCCGGCAGGTCCTGCACCGCCTGGCGCACGCGGGCGAGCGTGAGGCGGTCGTCGGGCCGGCGGGCGGCAAGCCCCTCGTCGCTCGCCGCGGCGATGGCATCCGGGTCGGGAGCCGTCGCGCGCCGCCGTGCCATGCGCGCCCGGTCGATCCAGAGCGTCTGGACGATCCGGTACATCCAGCTGTCGAGCCGGGTTCCCGGCCGGAACCGGTCGAGACCCGACAGCGCCTTCACGCACGCGCTCTGCACAAGGTCGTCTCCTTCGTCCATGGACCCCGCGAGCGCATAGGCGAACCTGCGCAGGCGGGGTGTCAGGGCTGCGATCTCGTGCCGGATATCGGTTTCCATCGGGTGCCGTACGCTCTACTTTCCGGGGTCACAACGCGGCGCACGCCGTTCTATTCCGGGCATTGGGAATAATTTTATCGGTTTCGCGTTGTCATGCGGAACAGCCGCTCATCCGGATCCTATCAGCATGCGCCTTCTCCTGCTCGCCGCCGCATTGGTCTACGCCCTGCTGCCCATCCTGGACGCCGTGCCTGCCGGGGGCATGCGAGCCGCCGCTCTTGCCGATGACGGCGGAGACAGTGGCGACGACGGCGGTGACGATGGGGGCGACAGCAGCGGAGGCGACGACGGAGACGACGGGGACGACGGGGACGACGGCGACGACGGGGACGACGGAGACGACAGCGACGACAGCGACGACAGCGACGACAGCGACGACGATTCCCGGGATGACGACGACGACCGCTCCGAGGACGAGGATGCCTCCACCCCCGAGGGCGGCTCGGCGGAAGACTATCTGTCGCGGGAAATCGTCGGGCTCAACCTCGACGCGCGCGGCCTGAACGCGCTGACGGCACAGGGGTTCTCGGTCCGCGGGACATCGCGTTCCGAGGTGCTCGGCATGACGCTTGTCCGGCTCGCCACGCCGCGCAACATCGAGGTTCCGGCTGCGCTCTCCCTCGCTCGCAGCCTCGCACCGGAAGGCGTGTTCGACGCCAACCACCTCTATGCCCCGCAAGCCGCGGCAGCGTGCGGCGCCGCCCAGTGCGCCGAAGCGGTTATGACCGGCCTGTCGCCCCTTGATGCGCAGGCGTGCGCCTCGGGCCGCCCCGTGGCGCTGCTCGACACGCCGCTCGACCTGCGGCACGGGGCGCTCGATGGTGCGCGGATCGAGATGCGCAGCTTCGTCGAAGGCGGCGCAGGCACCGCACCGAGCGGGCATGCGACGGCCATCGCCTCGCTGCTGGTCGGCACGGCAGGACCGCTGGCGCCGGGCGCACCGCTGCTCGCCGCGGAAGTGGTCCGGATCCGCGACGGGCAGGAGCAGGCGGACACGATTGCCATCGTCCGCGCGCTCGACTGGGCCGCGACGCGGGACGCGCGGGTCGTGCTGATGAGCCTGTCGGGCGCGGAGAACAAGGTGCTTGGCGCGGCCATCGCCGCGGTCGCCGCACGAGGCATCAACCTGGTCGCGGCGGCAGGCAACACCGGGCCGCGCGGCAGGCCCAGCTATCCGGCCGCCTATCCCGAGGTGCTCGCGGTCGCGGCGGTGGACGCCCGCAAGCGTGCCTACAGGCAGGGCACGCGGGGACGCTATATCGAACTCGCCGCGCCCGGCGTCGAGGTCCGCGCAGCGGCCCCGGGCGGCGGCTTCCAGGCGTGGTCGGGAACCAGCTTCGCGGCTCCCTTCGCGGCAGCCGCGCTCTTGCGGGCACGGGCGCTGAGCGGAGGGGACGCGGCTGCGGCGCGTCTCATCCTCACGACCGGCGCGGAGGATCTCGGCCGTCCGGGCCGGGACGACATCTACGGTTGGGGTTTGCTCAAGGCCCCTCCGACGGACCGCTGCTACTGACGCGCGGCGCCGGCCCGGAATTTTGCGCGGAATAGGACGGCGCCCGGCGCGTTGTTCCCTCGACCGCTCGCCACCGGCGGGTCCAGACAGCGAGGGAATCCGCAACATGCACGCCATGCTCGACGCCCGCGAGATCGAGACACGCACGCCGCCCCCGTCCGGCCTGGCGCCGATGCCTGCCGCAGGCTCTCCCGCCCTTCCGCATGCTGCCGACGCGTTGCAGCGCCGTCTCGGGGCCGCCAAGCGGTCCTACGCGACGCGGCGGATCGACATGGCGCGCGCCGCGGACCTGCTGACCGGCGATGTATCGCCGCGTCCCGGCGACCTGGTGCTCGCGCGCATCGTCCAGCTTGGCCATCACAAGCGCATCGAGTCTCCGGAAGGGCGGCGCGCCGAACTCTATGTCGGCGACGAGGTTCTGCTGTGCTATGGCGCGCGCTATGCGAGCGACCAGTTCGAGGCGCTGGTCCCACCCGATCTGGGGCCATGCGAGATGGTCGCGGGCGGCGGGATCGCGGCACGCGCGGTCGCGCGCCATTCCGCCACGCGCGCGCCGACGCGGATCGCACCGCTGGGTCTCGTGGCCGACCGCGCAGGACGTGTCCTGAACCTTGCCGACCATGCGCTGGGCGCGTGCCGCGCGACCGGGAATGCGCCCTACACGATTGCCGTGCTTGGCACCTCGATGAACGCGGGGAAGACAACGACAGCGGCCGCGTTGGTGCGGGGGCTCACGGCGTGCGGCTTCCGTCCCGGTGCGGTCAAGGTCACCGGAACCGGCGCGGGCGGCGACCGCTGGGCGCTGGTCGATGCGGGCGCCGCCCCCGTCCTCGACTTCACCGATTTCGGCCATGCGTCCACCTATCGCGTGCCGGTCGCCGAGACGGTGTCCATCCTGCGCCGGGCGCGCGGGCACCTGGCGGCTGCGGGGTGCGACGTGGCGGTCGTCGAGATCGCCGACGGGCTTCTCTTTCCCGAGACGTCCGGCCTGATCGAGATGCCGGAGGCCCGCGCGCTGATCGACGGCGCGGTCGTCGCGGCGGGAGACGCGCTGGGTGCGGTGGCGAGCGTGGCCTGCCTCGACCGGCTGGGCGTGTCCGTGCTGGCGGTCGCGGGAAAGCTGACGTCGAGCCCCCTGGCGGTGCGCGAGGCTGCGTCTGCCCTGATGCAACCCATCGTGCCGCTCGACGCGCTGACCGGCGGCCTCTGGCTGGCGCCCGCGCTTGCCGCGCGGCGCAGGGCGGAGGCCGTGTCGTGACGGTCGCGCCGCGGGCGCCTGCGGCTCAGGCCCTCCCCGCCATCCTCGCCGGGGGACGCGCGCGTCACTTCGCGGCCCTGGTGGCAAACGGCGCAGGGCAGGCGGCTCTGGCAGCGGCGGTCGCGGTTCTGGTGCAGCGGACCTTCGACGGCTTCGTCGCCGCGGGACAGCCGTGGGATCCGTCCGCGCTGGGCCTCGGTGCGGCGCTGGCGGCCGTGCTTGGCGGGAACGCATGGTTGCGCGGGCGCGCGCATGTCGATGCCGAGCGGTTGGGCCAGGCCTATGTCCACGCGGTGCGGATGCGGCTCTTCCGGCATGTCCTCGCGCTCGGCGAGGAGCGGACAAGATCCCTCAGCACCGGCGCGCTGACGCTGCGCTTCGTGGGCGACCTGACGGCGCTGCGGAACTGGGCGGCGCTGGGCCTTGCGCGGCTCACCGTCAGCGGGCTCGCAACCCTGCTGGCCTTGCTCGCGCTCGCCGTCATTGCGCCCGCTATCGGGATCCTGACAGGGCTGTCGGTGGTTCTGGCCGGTGCCCTGACCCTCGCATCGGGCCGCTTCCTCCGCCGTACCACGCGCGACCTTCGGGTGCGCCGGGGCAGGCTTGCCGCCTTCCTCAACGACCGCGTCGCGCGGCTGGGCGTCGTCGAGGCGTTCGGCCAGCAGGGCCGGGAAACGCGGCGCTTCGGGCGCCTCAGCCGGGCCGTCCGTGCGGCGGCGCTGGCGCGGGCGCATGCCGTTGGCATGGTGCGGATGCTCGCGGATGCAAGCGCCGGGGCCGCGACGGGCGGCGCTCTTGTCGCCGGGGGGGCGCTCGTGCAGCTCGGTCAGGCCACACCGGGTTCGGTGGCTGCCGCCATGGCGATCGGGGGACTGCTGGCGGGGCGTCTGCAAGACCTCGGACGGGTCTTCGAGTACCGGACGGGTGCGGAGATCGCGCGCGCCAAGCTGGAGGAACTTCTGGCCATTCAGCCCGCAGCGGCCGTTCCCGCGCGCCGCCGGCAGCCCCTCGGCGAAGGAGCGGGGCGGCTGGCCCTCGACCGGGTGCGGGTGTCCGGCCGCCTCGGTCCCATCGACCTCGAGATCGCGGGCGGTACGCGCGTGCTGGTAACCGGCGCCAATGGCGCGGGCAAGTCGACGCTTCTGCGTGTCATGGCTGGGCTTGTTCCTCCGTCGCGCGGCCGGGTCCGGCTCGACGGCGTCCGGCTCGACCGGCTCGACGCCGGCGATCTGCGTGCGGCGGTGGCGCTCGTCTCTCCGGACCTGCCGTTGCTCAGGGGTTCGCTGCGGCTCAACCTGTCCTATGGGGCGCCGGATGCGGGGGATAGCACGCTCATCGACATGCTCGAGCGTTGCGGCCTGACGGAGTTTCTGGCGCGCCTGCCCAGGGGGCTCGACACGCGGATCGCGGAAGGAGGCACCGGGCTTTCGTCGGGTGAGCGCACGCGGCTCGGCCTGGCGCGCGCCATGCTGGTGCGTCCGCGCATCCTTCTGCTCGACGAGGCGGATGCGCATCTGGACCCGCAGGCCCGCGGCACGCTCGGCGCGATTGCCGCGAGCTACCCCGGCACCGTGGTGTTCGCCAGCCATCAGGCGGCGGAGTTCCGTGCAGGACGCATCCTGCAACTGGAGCGGGGCCGCATCGTCGAGGACAGCAGCGGATCGGATGCCGATATCCCCGCAGTCTGCCGTCGCGTCCACCTCGTGGAGGTTTCATGACCCATCAGCCGACTTCGCCGCCTGCGTCCGCCAGCGGGCCGGCCGCTGCCATGCGGCGTCTGCCCTATCGCCTGCACATCCCCGCGCGCGCGGTTCCCGGTGCAGCGCCGCTCGTCGCGATCCACGGGATATCCCGCAACGCGGGCGAGCATCTGCGCGCCTATCGCGCGCTGGCCGAAAGCAGCGGGCGCATCCTGATTGCGCCAAGATTCCGGTCGCCTGCCCATCCCCGCTACCAGCAGCTCGGCACGGAAGAACGCCCGGCCGACCGCGCACTGATCGGGATACTGGACGAGGTGGCTGCCGGGTTGGCGAGGCCGGCCCGGCCGGTAATCCTCATCGGCTTCTCCGGCGGGGCGCAGTTCGCCCACAGGTTCGCGATGGCGCATCCGGAGCGGGTCGCCGCCCTCGGGCTGGGCGCGGCGGGGTGGTACACGCTGCCGGACGCAGCCTTGCCCTATCCCTTCGGACTGGGCGGCGGGACGTCCAGGGCGGCCGAGGCGCGGGAGAATCTCGACCGTTTCCTGTCCTTGCCGATCCATGTTCATGTCGGGGCGCTCGACCTCGCGCGTGACGACGTGTTCCGCAGCGATCCGCACCTCGATGCCGCCCAGGGCGCCACGCGCGTCGAGCGGGCCGCGCGATGGGCGCGCGCGGTCGAAGGTGCCGCCCGGTCGCGCGGGCTTGCATCGAGGGTCACCTTCGAACTTCTGCCCGGCTGCGCCCACGACTTCACCGGCTGCGTCAAGACCGGCGCGCTGCCACTGCGGCTGGGCGCATGGCTGGACAGTCTCCATCTTCCCCACGAAACCGAACCGAGGTCCCTGCGATGACGAACCGTATCCCCTTCCATTCACGCCTCGCTCTCCTGGCGACGGTCGCGCTCGTTCTCGGCGGCTGCACGGTCGTCGACTCCATGCAGAAGGACTTCCAGGTCGTGAAGCAGGAGGTGTCGGCCCTCAGCGCCTCGGATTTCGTGCCTGCAGCCTTTTCAGCCGCTCCGCCTCGCCCGGCCGATACCGTCACGAAGGACAGCGCGGCCCCAAAGCCGAGCCGCAACCTGACCATCGCGCTGTGGTCCGGCGCGGAAACCGACGGCAGGGGGCCGCTTCCGCGCGTGCGCGAGACATCCGGGTCGCGCGACAATCGCACGATCAGCGGCCCGTTCGCCTGGGTGCATCCCGAGACCGGCGAGCGCATGCAGGTCTACAAGCGCATCAACCGGACGTCGCGCGGCGAGAAGCTGCAACTCTTCACGGTGACCCATGGCGGCGCGGCGCTCGGCCGCGTGTTCGATGCCCGTCCGGGCCAGGCGAACCGCAGCTTCGGGGACGACGCCTTCTTTCCGCTCGGCACGTGGCGCGAGGGCGAGCGGCGCACCTTCCGCACCGTCGAGTACGTGGGCGGCAAGCCCGTACGCCGCACAGTGGAAATTCACGTCAAGCAGGTGGCCCGGACCCACGACGGACGGCCTGACGCCCTGCGCTACGACTGGATCATGCGCGACGACGGCGGCCGCAAGATCTACCATGAGGAATTCGTCTACGCCCCCGGCGAGAGCCTTGTGCGGTTCCGCGACCGGATGGGTTGACCGGCC
>JAJLJT010000295.1:0-3748 GCA_033844555.1 Alphaproteobacteria bacterium
CTTGCATCGCTTGTCGTCGAGGATGCGGGCGCGCGCGGCTTCACCGTTGCGCTGACCGTGATTGCGGGCGGGCAACCGCTCGACAACCTGGCCGACCGGATCGCAGCGATCGCCGGCGTGCGCCTGTGCGCGCGCCCCGGCGGCGCGGGAGATGCCGCCGCGGGAGAGGGACACTGACCATGGATGACCATCCGCCGCTTGCCCTGCATGTGCCGGAACCGGAATGGCGGCCGGGCGACACGCCCGACTTCTCGCGTGTCGAAATCCCGCGCGCGGGCAGCGTGCGCCGTCCGCCGGTCGACGAGGATCCGGAGGCGATGCGCGACCTCGCCTTCACCATCATCCGGGTCCTGAACCGGAAGGGGGAGGCGGTCGGCCCCTGGGCCGGCGAACTGAGCGAGGAAGAACTCCTCGACGGCCTGCGTCACATGCTGCTTCTGCGGGCCTATGACGCGCGCATGCTGATGGCGCAACGCCAGGGCAAGACCTCCTTCTACATGCAGCACCTGGGCGAGGAGGCGATCTCCACCGCCTTCCGCAAGGCGCTGGGCCCCCGCGACATGAACTTCCCGACCTACCGGCAGGCGGGGCTGCTGATCGCGTCCGGCTACCCGCTGCTGAAGATGATGTGCCAGGTCTATTCGAACGAGGAAGACCCGGTGCGCGGCCGTCAGCTTCCCGTGTTCTACTCCTCGAAGGAGCATGGCTTCTTCTCGATTTCGGGCAATCTCGCGACGCAATATATCCAGGCGGTCGGCTGGGCGATGGGCTCGGCGATCCGCGGCGACACGGCGATCTCGGCGGCGTGGATCGGCGACGGCTCGACGGCGGAGAACGACTTTCACGCGGCCCTCGTGTTCGCCTCGACCTACAAGGCGCCGGTCGTCCTCAACATCGTCAACAACCAGTGGGCCATCTCGACCTTCCAGGGGATCGCGCGGGGCGGGGCGGGCACCTTCGCGGCGCGCGGCCACGGCTTCGGGATCCCCGCGCTCCGGGTCGACGGCAACGACTATCTCGCGGTCCACGCGGCGGCGAAATGGGCGGTGGAGCGTGCGCGGCGCAACCTCGGGCCGACCGTCGTCGAATATGTGACCTACCGCGTGGGCGGGCATTCGACTTCGGACGATCCCTCCGCCTACCGCCCGAAGGAGGAGAGCACGGCCTGGCCGCTCGGCGATCCGATCCTGCGGCTGAAGGCGCATCTCATCGGGCTCGGCGCCTGGTCGGAGGAACGCCACGCGCAGGCGGAAGCGGAAGCCTCCGACACCGTCCGCACCGCC
Source organism: Alphaproteobacteria bacterium (assembly GCA_033844555.1). GTDB lineage: Bacteria > Pseudomonadota > Alphaproteobacteria > Futianiales > Futianiaceae > Futiania. The sequence continues at coordinate 1,284 of JAJLJT010000295.1, forward strand.
CAGCGCGAGGCGGAAGCCATCGGCACGCTGCAGACCGGGCGGCGCGCGGGTCCCCGCGACATGTTCGAGGACGTCTATGCCGAGATGCCGCCGCATCTCGTCCGCCAACGCCACGAAGCGGGGTACTAGGCCATGGCGCGCATGACCATGATCGAGGCGATCCAGAACGCCCATGACCTCGCCATGGCGCGCGACGACCGGGTCGTCGTCTTCGGCGAGGACGTGGGGTTCTTCGGCGGCGTGTTCCGCTGCACCGCGGGCCTGCAGAAGAAGTACGGCAAGAGCCGCTGCTTCGACACGCCGATCAGCGAGCTTGGCATCGTCGGCGCGGCGATCGGCATGGCGGCCTACGGACTGCGCCCCTGCGTCGAGATCCAGTTCGCCGACTACATGTACCCGGCCTACGACCAGATCGTCTCGGAGGCGGCGCGCCTGCGCTACCGCTCGGCGGGCGAGTTCACCTGCCCCATCGTCATCCGCATGCCGATGGGCGGCGGCATCTTCGGCGCCCAGACCCACAGCCAGAGCCCGGAGGCGCTGTTCACCCACGTCACCGGTCTGAAGACCGTGGTGCCGTCGACGCCGGCGGATGCGAAGGGACTTCTGCTCGCCGCCATCGCCGATCCGGACCCGGTGATCTTCCTGGAGCCGAAGCGCGTCTACAACGGTCCCTTCGACGGCCACCACGACCGTCCGGTGACGAGCTGGCGCACCCATGCGATGGGCGAGGTGCCGGACGGCTATTTCGAGACGCCGCTGGGCGTGGCCAGCATCGTGCAGCCGGGCGACGCGCTGACCATCCTGACCTATGGCACGATGGTGCACGTGGCATTGGCGGCCGTGCAGGAGACCGGCATCGCGGCAGAGGTGATCGACCTGCGCACGCTCCTGCCGCTCGACCGCGAGACGGTGATGGAGTCCGTGCGCAAGACCGGGCGTTGCCTCGTGCTGCACGAGGCGACGCTGACCTCGGGCTACGGGGCGGAGCTTGCAGCCCAGGTGCAGGCGGACTGCTTCTACCATCTCGAGGCCCCGGTCGCGCGCGTGGCGGGCTGGGACACGCCCTATCCGCACGCGCAGGAGTGGGACTACTTCCCCGGACCCGCCCGCGTCGCGCGCCAGATGCGCGCGCTGATGGAGGCCTGACATGGGCATCTTCACGATCAAGCTGACCGACATCGGCGAGGGCGTCGCCGAGGCCGAACTGACCGAATGGGCGGTCAAGGTCGGCGACATGGTGCGGGAGGACGACATCCTCGGCGCCGTGATGACCGACAAGGCCGCCGTCGAGATCCCCTCCACGGTCACGGGCCGCGTGGTCTGGCTGGGGGCGGAGGTCGGCGACACGGTCGCGATCGGCGCGCCCATCGTCCGCATCGAGGTGGAGGGCGAAGGCAACACCTCGCCCGAGGATGCTGCTGCCGGGGAGGACGCGCCCGAGGATGCTGCGCCCGAGGATGCTGCGCCCGCGACCGCGAGGAAGCCGGAGGGCGACGACGCCGCCGCGCAGGACGTCACGAGGCCGGAACCGGCCAAGCCTGCTCCGAAACCGGCGGCCGAAGCGCCCCGCCGGGCTGCCCCGGCACCCGCGCACCGCGCGCCCGGTGCCCGTCCGCTCGCCGCGCCGTCCGTGCGGCTGAAGGCGCGGGAGCTGGGCGTCGACCTGCGCCTCGTGCCGGGGTCGGGCCCCGGCGGGCGCATCACCCACGACGACCTCGCGGCCTTTGCCGAGGGCGGCGGCGTCGCGGGGCCGACGGTGCGTGCGCCGCGCACCGGCGTGACGGAGGTGCGCGTCACGGGCCTGCGCCGCCGTATCGCCGAGCGCGTCAGCCTGTCGGCCACCCGCATCCCGCACTTCTCCATCGTGGAGGAGGTGGACATGACGGAGCTGGAGCGTGTGCGCGAGACGCTCAATGCCCGGCACGCCGACCGGCCGCGCCTGACCTTCCTGCCGTTCCTCGCGCGCGCCGTGGTCGCCGCCGTGACGGAGCAGCCCGCGCTCAACGCCCATTTCGACGACGAGGCGGGCGTCGTGCACCAGCACGCGCCCGTGCATGTCGGCATCGCCACGCAGACGCCGCAGGGCCTCGTCGTGCCGGTGCTGCGCCATGCCGAGGCGCTCGACCCCTGGCAGGCCGCCGACGAGATCGCGCGCCTCGCCGACGCCGCGCGCGCCGGGTCCGCCACGCGGGAGGAGCTGACCGGCTCCACCATCACCATCACCTCGCTGGGCAAGCTGGGCGCGCTGGCCACCACGCCGATCATCAACCGCCCGGAGGTCGCCATCGTCGGCGTCAACCGCATGGAGACGCGCCCGCTCTGGGACGGTTCGGCGTTCCGTCCGCGGCGCATGATGAACCTCTCCTGCAGCTTCGATCACCGCGTCGTCGACGGCTGGGACGCGGCGGTCTTCGTCGCGCGCCTCAAGGAGCTGATCGAGACGCCCGCGCTTCTGTTCGTGGAGG
>JAJLJT010000296.1:0-9771 GCA_033844555.1 Alphaproteobacteria bacterium
GCAGGAGTTCGGCTATCAGAACGCGATGAAGGTGCCGCGGCTCGACAAGATCGTCGTCAACATGGGCGTCGGCGAGGCGGTGCAGGACGCCAAGAAGATCGACGCCGCGGTCGGCGACCTGACCGCGATCACCGGCCAGCACCCGGTGGTGATCCGCGCCAAGCGCTCGATCGCCACCTTCAAATTGCGCCAGAACATGCCGATTGGCGTCAAGGTCACGCTGCGCCGCGACCGGATGTACGATTTCCTCGACCGCCTGATCACCGTGGCGATGCCGCGCATCCGCGACTTCCGCGGCGTGCCGGGCAAGAGCTTCGACGGCCGCGGCAACTTCGCCATGGGCATCAAGGAGCACATCGTGTTCCCCGAGATCGACTACGACAAGGTCGAGCAGGTGTGGGGCATGGACATCATCATCTGCACCACTGCGAAGACCGATGACGAAGCGCGCGAGCTTCTGCGCGGTTTCCAGATGCCGTTCATCAAGTGACGGCTGCGGGAACGGGAGAACGAGATGGCTAAGAAGAGCGCAATCGAGAAGAACAAGCGGCGCGAGAAGCTGGCGAAGAGCTATGCCTCGAAGCGTGCGCGCCTGAAGGCGATCGCGATGGACAAATCGGCGACCGCGGAAGAGCGGTTCGCGGCGAGCATGAAGCTGTCGGAGCTGCCGCGCAACGCGTCGCCGACGCGCGTGCGCAACCGCTGCGAGGTTTCGGGCCGCCCGCGCGCCTATTATCGCAAGTTCCGCATGTCGCGGATCGCGCTGCGCGATCTGGGCTCGACCGGCCAGGTGCCCGGTCTCGTGAAGTCCAGCTGGTAAGGAGAAGCGGAGATGGCGATCACCGATCCGATCGGCGATATGATTACGCGCATCCGCAACGCGCAGGAGCGCGGACGCCCGACGGTGTCGACCCCGGCGTCGACGCTGCGCGGCCGGGTGCTGGACGTGCTGCAGGAAGAGGGCTTCATCCGCGGTTATGCGCGGGTCGAGCACGACAATGGCAAGGTTGAATTCGAGATCCAGCTCAAGTACTTCGACGGCCAGCCGGTGATCCGCGAGATTGCGCGGGTGTCGACCCCGGGCCGCCGCGTGTACTCGCAGGTCAAGGAGATCGTGCGCGTTCGCAACGGCCTGGGCATTTCGATTCTCTCCACATCGCGTGGCGTGATGTCCGATACGAAGGCGCGCGAGGCGAATGTTGGCGGCGAGGTTCTGTGCACCGTCTTCTGACGGGTGCCTGGAAGTAGGGACGGAGACGGGCAAATGTCTCGTATTGGAAAGAAGCCCATCGAGTTGCCGAGCGGCGTGACCGCGACGCTCGACGGCCAGTATCTGGAAGTGAAGGGGCCCAAGGGCACCCGCTCGCTGACGCTGGTCGACGAGGTCAAGGGCGACCTCGACGGGAACGTCATCACGGTGACGCCGCGCGACGAGTCGAAGCGGGCGCGGTCGATGTGGGGCATGAGCCGCACGCTGGTCAGCAACCTGGCGGTCGGCGTGTCGACGGGCTACACGAAGGATCTCGAGATCACCGGCGTCGGCTACCGCGCGTCGGTTCAGGGCCGGAACCTTCAGATCCAGCTCGGCTTCAGCCACGACGTGATCTACCCGATCCCGGAAGGGATCGAGATCAAGTGCGAGAAGCCGACGTCGATCAGCATCAGCGGCGTGGACAAGGACCGGGTCGGCCAGGTGGCCGCCGAGATCCGCGCCTTCCGTCCGCCGGAGCCCTACAAGGGCAAGGGCGTGAAGTACGCGGGCGAGTATATCTTCCGCAAGGAAGGCAAGAAGAAGTAAGGGCTGGGCCATGGCAAACCGGAATAAAGTGCTTGCACGGCGTCGCAGCCGGGTGCGCAACAAGCTCAAGTCGGTCGGGGGCATCCGCCCGCGGCTCAGCGTCTTCCGCTCGTCCAAGCACATCTATGCGCAGGTGATCGACGACGTGGAAGGCCGCACCGTGGCGTCCGCCTCGACCGTCGAGCCGGACCTGCGGGGCAAGGCAAAGAACGACAGCGCCGGCGCGGCGGAGGTCGGCCGCCTGGTGGCGGAGCGGGCCAAGGCGGCCGGCGTCACCGACGTCGTGTTCGATCGCGGCGCGTACATCTACCACGGCCGTGTGAAGTCGCTCGCCGATGCGGCGCGCGAAAACGGTCTTAACTTCTGAAGGCGGGACGAGCGATGGCACGACCGGAAGCAATGGACAGCCGCGAGTCGGAATTCGTCGACAAGCTTGTCCACATCAATCGCGTCGCCAAGACGGTGAAGGGCGGCAAGAACTTCGGTTTCGCGGCGCTGGTCGTCGTCGGCGACCAGAAGGGCCGCGTGGGCTTCGGCCACGGCAAGGCGCGCGAGGTGCCGGAGGCGATCCGCAAGGCGACCGAGGCTGCCAAGCGCGACCTCGTCCGCGTGCCGCTGCGCGAGGGCCGGACCCTGCACCACGACATCGACGGGCACTGGGGTGCGGGCCGCGTGGTCCTGCGTGCGGCGCCTCCGGGCACCGGCATCATCGCGGGCGGCCCGATCCGCGCCGTGTTCGAGACGCTGGGTGTTCAGGACGTCGTCGCCAAGTCGCTCGGCTCGTCCAACCCCTACAACATGGTGCGCGCGGTGTTCGATGCGCTGAAGAAGCAGCAGAGCCCGCGCTCGGTTGCGGCCCGCCGCGGTCTGAAGGTCGGCGACCTCGTGTCGCGCCGGCAGGACGGCGTGAGCGGCGACGCCGCCGTCAGCGAGTGAGGAGAAGCCCGATGGCGACCAAGAAGACCGTCACGGTCGAGCAGATCGGCAGCCCGCTGCGCCGCCGCAACGACCAGCGCCAGACCCTGATCGGGCTTGGCCTCAACAAGATGCACCGCACGCGGACGCTGGAGGATACGCCTTCCGTCCGCGGCATGATCGCCAAGGTAAGTCACCTCGTCCGCGTGGTGGACGAGGCCTGAACCGCTGAACGCCCGCGACAAGGGCGATTGGGAGTGTCGGTAAGATGAAACTGAACGAGCTCAGCGACAATCCGGGCGCCCGCAAGGCGCGGATGCGCGTTGGCCGGGGCATCGGCTCGGGCAAGGGCAAGACGGCCGGCCGCGGCGTGAAGGGTCAGACCTCCCGCTCGGGCGTGGCGATCAAGGGGTTCGAAGGCGGCCAGATGCCGATCCATCGCCGCCTGCCGAAGCGTGGCTTCAACAAGCCGAACGCGCGGGAGTATGCGGAACTGACGCTCGGCAAGCTCGAGGCGGCGGTGACGTCCGGCAAGATCAAGGCCGGCGAAACCCTGACCGAGGACCTGCTGGTCGAGCGCGGCGTCGTGCGCCGCAAGCGCAACGGCATCCGCCTGCTGGCGAAGGGCGAGCTGACGACCAGGCTTGCGCTCGAGGTGACGGGCGCCACGCGCAACGCCGTCGCTGCCGTCGAGAAGGCGGGCGGGACGATCAAGACCGCGGCGCCCGCGCAAGAGGCGTCTGCCTGAGAAAGCGAGAACCGGGCGCACCTCGTGGCGCCCGGTTGCATTGTGTGATGATCCGGTTCGGGAACACGTGAATGGCGTCGGCAGCCGAACAACTCGCGGCCAACCTGAACTTCGGGGCGCTGGCCAAGGCGACGGAACTCAAGAAGCGCATCTGGTTCACGCTGGGTGCGCTGATTGTGTATCGGCTGGGCACCTACATCCCGCTGCCCGGCATCGATCCGGCGGCGTTCTCGCAGGCGTTCAGCAGCCAGGCGGGCGGCATCCTCGGCATGTTCAACGTGTTCGCCGGGGGCGCGGTGTCGCGCATGGCGATCTTCGCGCTGAACATCATGCCCTACATCTCGGCCTCGATCATCATCCAGCTTCTGACGGCTGTCGTGCCGACGCTCGAGCAGCTGAAGAAGGAAGGCGAGCAGGGCCGCAAGAAGATCAACCAGTACACGCGGTACTTCACCGTCGTGCTGGCGGCGCTACAGGCCTATGGCATCGCGGTCGGTCTCGAAGGGTCGACGGGGGTCGTGACGGATCCCGGCTGGGGTTTCCGCATCTCGACCGTCATCACGCTCACGGGCGGCACTGTCTTCCTGATGTGGCTGGGCGAGCAGATCACGGCGCGCGGCGTCGGCAACGGCATCTCGCTCATCATCTTCGCGGGCATCGTTGCGGAACTTCCGAGCGCGCTCGTCTCGACCCTGGAACTCGGCCGTCAGGGCGCGCTGGCCCCGTGGGTCATCATCGGCCTTCTGATCATGGCCGTCGCCGTGATCGCCTTCATCGTGTTCATGGAGCGCGCGCAGCGCCGGTTGCTGATCCAGTATCCGAAGCGCCAGGTGGGCAACAAGCTCTACCAGGGCGACAGCTCGCACCTGCCGCTGAAGCTGAACACCGCGGGCGTCATTCCGCCGATCTTCGCCTCGTCGCTGCTGCTGCTGCCGCTGACGGTTGCGGGCTTCGCCGGCACGCAGGAGACGGGCGGCTGGCTGACCACGATCACGGCGGCGCTGGGGCACGGGCAGCCGCTCTACCTGCTGCTCTACGTCGCGCTGATCGTGTTCTTCTGCTTCTTCTACACCGCGATCGTCTTCAACCCGCAGGACACGGCGGACAATCTGAAGCGTTACGGCGGCTTCATTCCGGGCATCCGGCCCGGCAAGCAGACGGCCGACTACATCGACTATGTGCTGACCCGCATCACGGTCGTTGGCGCCGCCTACCTCGCCTTCGTCTGCCTGATCCCCGAGTTCCTGACGGCGAGTTTCCGGGTGCCCTATTATTTCGGCGGCACGTCCCTGCTGATCGTCGTCAGCGTGACCATGGATACGGTCGCGCAGATCCAGAGCCATCTGCTGGCGCACCAGTACGAGGGCCTGATCAAGAAGTCGAAGCTGAGGGGGGCGCGTCGCTGAGATGTCGAAGGGGCTGAACATCATTCTCCTGGGCCCCCCGGGCGCGGGGAAGGGGACACAGGCCAAGCGGCTGGAGGACAGCCACGGCCTCGTGCAGCTGTCGACCGGCGACATGCTGCGCGCCGCGGTCGCGGCCGGCACGGAAACGGGCCTGAAGGCGAAGGCGATCATGGATCGCGGCGAACTGGTGCCCGACGCGGTGGTCGTCGGCATCATCGCCGACCGGATCGCCGAGCCGGACGTGAAGAACGGCTTCATCCTCGATGGTTTCCCGCGCACGGTCGCGCAGGCGGAGGCGCTGGACGCGCTGCTCGCGAAACGGGGCGAGGATCTCGACGCCGTGATCGAGATGAAGGTCGACGACGCCGCCCTGACGGAGCGGATCACCGGCCGCTTCACCTGCGCGAAGTGCGGGGCGGGCTACCACGACGTGTTCCAGAAGCCGAAGGTGGATGGCGTCTGCGACCGCTGCGGCTCGACCGAGTTCAAGCGGCGTGCGGACGACAATGCCGAGACGGTGCGGAGCCGGCTCGAGGCCTATCACGCGCAGACCGCGCCCTTGCTGCCCTATTACGAGGCGCGCGGCATTCTGAAGAGCGTGGACGGCATGGCCGATATCGACGATGTGACGAAGCAGATCGAAAGGGTGCTTGGCGAGGCGAAAGTTTGATGGATCGCCGCGGTTGACGGCGGGACGGCGGTTCATATAATGCGCGGCTTCGTGACGAGGCAGATTACGGTTCGTCGCGCAGTCGGGCTTTCGCGATACAAGCGAGTTTGAAAACCACTGGCGACGGGTCAGGAGACAAGACGTGGCGCGCATTGCAGGCGTAAACATTCCGACGAACAAGCGCGTGGTGATCGCGCTGACGTACATTCACGGGATCGGCGATCACAAGGCGAGGCAGATCTGCGGCCAGCTCGGCATTCCGGCGGAGCGGCGCGTGAACGAGCTGACCGAGTCGGAAGTCATCCAGATCCGCGAGACGATCGACCGCGAGCACCTGGTCGAAGGCGACCTGCGGCGCGACGTGGCGATGAACATCAAGCGCCTCATGGACCTCGGCTGCTACCGCGGCCTGCGCCATCGCCGCGGCCTGCCGGTTCGCGGCCAGCGCACGCACACCAATGCCCGCACCCGCAAGGGGCCGGCGAAGCCGATTGCCGGCAAGAAGAAATAAGCGGACGGGGCTCGAGGAGTAGAACGAATGGCCAAGCAGCCTGACAAGACGCGCGTCCGCCGCAAGGAGCGCAAGAACATTTCCGCCGGCGTCGCGCACGTCCTGGCGACCTTCAACAACACGATGATCACGATCGCCGATGCCCAGGGCAATGCGATCTCCTGGTCGTCGGCCGGTTCGATGGGCTTCAAGGGCTCGCGCAAGTCGACGCCCTATGCCGCGCAGGTCGCGGCCGAGGAGGCGGCCCGCAAGGCGCAGGAGCACGGCATGCGCACCCTCGAGGTCGAGGTGAGCGGACCGGGTTCGGGGCGCGAGTCGGCGCTGCGCGCGCTGTCTGCGGCCGGGTTCACGATCACGTCGATCCGCGACGTGACGCCGATCCCGCACAACGGCTGCCGTCCGCCCAAGCGCCGCCGCGTCTGACGCGGGCTGTCGATCCCGCATGGCGCGCGTGCGCCGTGCGTCTGGTGTCCTGATGCCGCCCGCCGGAAGGGCGGCATCGCGATAGGTGGCCGCCGCTCGTGGCGGCCATCCGAAGAGAACAGGGGTGACCCGTGATTCAGAAGAACTGGCTCGACCTGATCAAGCCGACCGGCCTGAACGTGAAGCCTGGCCCGGACCCGAAGCGCACCGCGACCATCGTGGCGGAACCGCTGGAGCGCGGGTTCGGCACGACGCTGGGCAATGCGCTGCGCCGCGTCCTGCTGTCCTCGATCCAGGGCGCCGCGGTGACGGCCGTCCAGATCGACGGGGTGCTGCACGAGTTCTCGTCGATCGCCGGCGTCCGCGAGGATGTGACGGACATCGTTCTCAACATCAAGGAAATCGCGCTGCTGATGCACGCGGAGGGGCCGAAGCGCCTGACGCTGCGGGCCACGGGCCCGGGCGAGGTCACGGCCGGCCAGATCGCGCCGAGCGCGGACGTCGAGATCCTCAATCCGGATCACGTGATCTGCACGCTGGACGACGGCGTGAAGCTGCACATGGAGTTCACCGTCGGCACCGGCAAGGGCTATGTCGCGGCGGACCGCAACCGGCCCGAGGATGCGCCGATCGGCCTCATTCCGGTCGATGCGCTCTACAGCCCGGTCAAGAAGGTCTCCTACCGCGTGGAGAACACGCGCGAAGGCCAGATCCTGGATTACGACAAGCTGACGCTGGAGATCGAGACGAACGGCGCGCTGACGCCGGAGGACGCGCTCGCCTATGCCGCGCGCATCCTGCAGGACCAGCTGCAGACCTTCATCAACTTCGAGGAGCCGAGCGACCGGCGCGAGGAGGGCGAGAAGCCCGATCTCGAGTTCAACCCGGCGCTTCTGAAGAAGGTCGACGAGTTGGAGCTTTCCGTCCGCTCGGCGAACTGCCTGAAGAACGACAACATCGTCTACATCGGCGACCTGATCCAGAAGACGGAGGCGGAGATGCTCCGCACCCCGAACTTCGGCCGCAAGTCGCTGAACGAGATCAAGGAGGTGCTCTCCAGCATGGGCCTGCATCTCGGCATGGAAGTGCCGAACTGGCCGCCGGAGAACATCGAGGAGCTTGCGAAGAAGCTCGAGGACCAATACTGAGCCGGTGGGAACCGGCCTTCGGGAGTAAAGAGCCATGCGTCACGGCATCGCGCACCGCAAACTGAACCGTACCAGCAGCCACCGGCAGGCGATGTTCGCCAACATGGCCGCGTCGCTGATCACGCACGAGCAGATCAAGACCACGCTGCCCAAGGCGAAGGAGCTGCGCCCGATCGTCGAGCGTCTCGTGACGCTCGGCAAGCGCGGCAACCTGCACGCCCGCCGTCTCGCGGCCTCCCGCCTGCGCGACGACGCCGCGGTGAAGAAGCTGTTCGACGTTCTGGCCACCCGCTATGCGGAGCGGCCGGGCGGTTATGTCCGCGTGCTGAAGGCTGGCATCCGCGCGGGCGACGCCGCGCCGATGGCGATCATCGAGTTCGTGGACCGCGATCCGGAAGCCAAGGGCGCCGCCGACCGCGCGCGCGTCGAGGCGGAGCGGGAGGCGGAAGAGGCCGCGGCCTGAGGTCCTGCCTTTCATCGCGTATCGGATCGGGGCCGCCTTCGGGGCGGCCCTTTTCCGTTTGGGTACTGCCTCTGCCCCATGCGCGCCGGGCCGCGCGCTGCTAGACTTCGGGGGCGGGCGGCAAGTCCTCGCCGGGTGCCGCCTGCCGGAGGGAGCACATGTCGGACCTGTTCGAAAAGCCCGCGCCGGACGATTCGTCCGCCCGCAAGGCCGCGCCGGCCGCGGACGCGCCCCTTGCCGAGCGGTTGCGCCCGCGCCGGCTTGAGGACGTGGTGGGCCAGCAGGACGCGCTCGGCCCGGACGCGCCCCTTGGTCGCATGCTGGCGCACGGGCGGATCGCCTCGCTGATCCTCTGGGGCCCGCCTGGTACGGGCAAGACCACCATCGCGCGGCTTCTGGCGGAGCGGGTTGGGATGCGCTTCGTGCAGATCTCCGCGATCTTCTCGGGCGTCGCCGATCTCAAGAAGGCATTCGCCGAGGCCGCCGAGCGCCGCAAGCTGGGGCAGGCGACGCTGCTCTTCGTGGACGAGATCCACCGCTTCAACCGCGCCCAGCAGGACGGGTTCCTTCCCTTTGTCGAGGACGGCACGATCACGCTCGTCGGCGCGACGACCGAGAACCCATCCTTCGAACTCAATGCCGCGCTGCTGTCGCGCTGCCAGGTCGTCACGCTTGCGCGGCTCGACGACGACGCGCTCGAAGCCCTGCTCGCGCGCGCGGAGGAGGCGGAGGGGCGCGCCTTGCCGCTGACGCCGGATGCCCGCGCCACGCTGCGGGCGTTGGCCGACGGCGACGGCCGCTTCCTGCTCAATCTCGTCGAGGAGGTGCTGACGCTTCCGGCGGACGCCGCTCCCCTCGACCCCGCGCGCCTCGTGGAGGCCGTGCGGGCCCGCGCGCCGGTCTACGACAAGGGGCAGGAGGGGCACTACAACCTCATCAGCGCGCTGCACAAGTCCGTGCGCGGCTCCGACCCCGATGCGGCGCTGTACTGGCTCGCGCGGATGCTGCAGGCGGGGGAGGACCCGCTGTTTCTCGCCCGCCGCCTCATCCGCATGGCGGTCGAGGACATCGGCATGGCCGACCCTGCCGCGCTGACGCAGACGCTGGCTGCGCGCGACGCCTACGAGGCGCTGGGCAGCCCGGAAGGCGAACTGGCGCTCGCCCAGGCCACCGTCTATGTGGCGACGGCGCCGAAGTCGAACGCGCTCTACGTCGCCGACAAGCGCGCGCGCAAGTCCGCCAGCCAGCACGGAAGCCTGATGCCGCCCGCCCACATTCTGAACGCGCCCACGAAGCTGATGCAGGAGCAGGGCTATGGCGCGGGCTACCGCTACGACCATGACGAGCCCGACGCCTTCTCCGGCCAGACCTATTTCCCCGACGAGATGGAGCGCCCGGTCTACTACGAGCCCGTCGAGCGCGGGTTCGAGCGCGAGATCGCCAGGCGCCTGCAATGGTGGGCGAAGCTGAGGCGCGAGCGCGGCGTGCGCTAGGCGCGCCCGCGATTGCGCGCAGGGCCGGCCGCGCCTATGTTCCGGGCTCCCGCCCATCCCTTCCGCCCAAGAGGTTGCCCAGCGCCATGACAGGGGTCGAAACCCGCACCGTGACCCGCGACGAGGACGGCATGCGCCTCGACCGCTGGTTCAAGGCGCATTATCCGGGCCTCGGCTTCGGGCACCTGCAGAAACT